>NZ_JAZAQP010000006.1:0-205190 GCF_036231725.1 Pseudomonas sp. JH-2
CCGTGCAGGTTGCCCGCGGCCTCGCCGACGTAGTCCAGCTTGAAGTCGTAGCCCTTCTCCAGCAGCTCGCTGCGGGTGCCGCCCCAGTCCCCCAGGCCCCATTTCGAATCGGCGGAAAAGGCCTCGTCGGCGCAGGCCAGGCCATTCAGGCCGACGGCGCCCAGGGCGAGCAGGCAGCCCAGGGCGGGCCGGATCTTGTTGTTCTTATGCATTGCTGACGTCCTCGTTGGTGGAATGCCTTGCGGCGTTCAGTGCTTGTGCCGGGCCAGCGGGGTGACCTTGGCCTCCCCCGCCCCGCCCGGCGCCTTGCGCAGGCGCTCGCCGCTCTGCGCGTCGAACAGCAGTACCCGCGCCGGGTCCAGGCGCAGCTTCAGCGTCGAGCCAAGGGCCGGCGCCGCGTCCGGGGCCAGGCGGCAGCAGACCTTGGCGCCATTGAGGGTGACGAAGGCCAGGGTGTCCGGGCCGGTGGGCTCCAGCACCTCGACCTCGGCACGCACGTCCACCAGGCCGTTGCCCGTCTCGGCCACGCCGATCTGTTCCGGGCGCACGCCGAGGATCAGCTCGCGGCCCTCGACGCCTTCGGCGTCCAGCGCCAGGGGTAGTTCGCAGCGGTCCTGGCCGCTGTCCAGCAGGCCGACCAGTTGGCCGCCCTGGCGCTGCACGCGCAGGGGGATGAAGTTCATCGGCGGCGAGCCGATGAAGCTGGCGACGAACAGGTTGGCCGGGTCGTTGTAGATCTGCTGCGGGGTGCCGAACTGCTGGACGATGCCGTCCTTCATCACCGCCACCTTGTCGCCGAGGGTCATGGCCTCGATCTGGTCGTGGGTGACGTAGACCGTGGTGGTCTTCAGGCGCTGGTGCATCAGCTTGATCTCGGTGCGCATCTCCACCCGCAGCTTGGCGTCGAGGTTCGACAGCGGCTCGTCGAACAGGTAGATCTTCGGCCGCCGCGCCAGCGCCCGGCCCATGGCCACCCGCTGCTGCTGGCCGCCGGAGAGCTGCGAGGGCTTGCGCTGCAGCAGGTGCTCGATCTGCAGCAGCTTGGCGACCCGCGCCACCTCCTCGTCGATGGCGGCCTGGGGCATCTTGCGGATCTTCAGGCCGAAGGCGATGTTCTCGCGCACCGTCATGGTCGGGTACAGCGCGTAGGACTGGAACACCATGGCGATGTCGCGATCCTTCGGGCTCATGCCGCTGATGTCCTGGCCGTCCACCAGGATGGCGCCGCCGCTGATGGCCTCCAGGCCGGCGATGCAGTTCATCAGTGTGGACTTGCCGCAGCCCGACGGGCCGACCAGGATCAGGAACTCGCCGGACTCGATCGCCAGGTCGATGGACTTCAGGGTGTCCGCCAGGCCGCTGCCGTAGGACTTGTGCAGGTTGCGCAGTTCGAGTGTCGCCATGTCCGATTACCCCTTGACCGCGCCGGCGGTCAGGCCGCGCACGAAATACTTTCCAGCCAGTACGTAGACGATCAGCGTCGGCAGCGCGGCGATCATCGCCGCGGCCATGTCGACGTTGTATTCCTTGACCCCGGTGCTGATGTTCACCAGGTTGTTCAGCGCCACCGTGATCGGCTGGGCATCGCCGCTGGCGAACACCACGCCGAAGAGGAAGTCGTTCCAGATCTGGGTGAACTGCCAGATCAGGCAGACCATCACGATGGGCGTGGACATCGGCATGAGGATGCGCGTGAAGATGGTGAAGAAGCCGGCGCCGTCGAGCCGCGCGGCCTTCACCAGGGCATCGGGGATGGCCACGAAGTAGTTGCGGAAGAACAGCGTGGTGAAGGCCAGGCCGTAGATGCAGTGGACCATCACCAGGCCCGTGGTGGTGTTGGCCAGGCCGAGCTTGCCGAGGGTGAAGGACATCGGCAGGAGGATCACCTGGAACGGCAGGAAGCAGCCGAACAGCAGCGCGCCGAAGAACAGCTGCGAGCCGCGGAAGCGCCACATCGACAGCACGTAGCCGTTCAGCGCGCCGATGAAGGTGGAGATGAGCACGCCGGGGACGGTGATCCTCACCGAGTTCCAGAAGAAGTCGCCCACCGCGCCCCAGGCCTTCACCCAGCCGATCAGGGTGAACACCTCCGGCAGCGCCAGCAGGTTGCTGTTGCGGATGTCCTCGGGGCTCTTGAAGCTGGTCAGCAGCATCACCAGCAGCGGGATCAGGTACAGCGCCACGGCGCCCCAGAGGGTGGCGTGGACCGCCAGGCGGCCGGGGCTGAAGCTCGGCCTGAAGGTCGCGTCACGCATGGCGCTTGCCTCGCAGTTCGGAATACAGGTAGGGCACGACTATGGCCAGCACGGCGCCGAGCATCAGCATCGCGCTGGCCGCGCCCAGGCCCATCTGGCCGCGGGTGAAGGTGTGGGCGTACATGAACATCGCCGGCAGGTCGGAGGAATAGCCGGGGCCGCCGGCGGTCATCGCGGCGACCAGGTCGAAGCTCTTGATGGCGATGTGCGCGAGGATCATCAGCGCACTGAAGAACACCGGGCGCAGGCTCGGCAGGACGATGCGCAGGTAGATGGTCGGCAGGCTCGCGCCGTCCACCTGGGCGGCCCGCACGATGGCCGGGTCGACGCCGCGCAGGCCGGCGAGGAACAGCGCCATGACGAAGCCCGAGGCCTGCCACACGGCGGCGATCACCAGGCAGTAGACCACGCGGTCCGGGTCCACCAGCCAGTCGAAGCGGAAGCCCGTCCAGCCCCAGTCGCGCAGCAGCTTGTCCAGGCCCAGGCCGGGGTTGAGCAGCCACTTCCAGGCGGTGCCGGTGACGATCATCGACAGCGCCATGGGGTACAGGTAGACGGTGCGGATGAAGCCCTCGCGGCGGATGCGCTGGTCCAGCAGCACGGCGAGGAACACGCCGAGCACCAGGCAGATGGCGATGAACAGGCCGCCGAACAGCAGCAGGTTGCGGCTCGCCACCCACCAACGGTCGTTGTCCCACAGGCGCAGGTACTGGCTGAGCCCCGCCCAGCCGTAGCTGGGCATGAAGCGCGAGTTGCTGAAGGACAGCAGCAGCGTCCAGCCGATGTAGCCGTACACGCAGACCAGCACCACGAGCATGCTCGGGGCCAGCACCAGTTTCGGCAGCCAGCGCTGCAGGCCGTCGAGCAGCGAGGCACGCGGGGCTGCCGGATTCAGGGTCGGAGTTGAGGTCGCCATGGGGTTTCTCGAGTGCGAGTGGAGCCGTCCGGAGCGCCAGGCTGCTCCGGAGTGGGTCGGCTGGGAATCAGGCGGCGCCCGGCGAAAGGCGCCGCTCGCGGCTTACTGCGCGGCCGCCTCGATCGCCGCGTAGAGCTGCTGGGCAGCCTTCTGCGGGTCCGCGGAGGCGTCGTTGAAGAAGTTGGTCACCACGTCGAAGATGGCGCCCTGCACGTAGCTGGAGGCGGCCATGCTGTGGGCCATGCTCGGCACCAGGGTGCCGGCCGCGGAAGCCGCCTTGAAGTCCTTCATCGACTGCTGGGCGCAGGCGTCGAAGGGCGCCATGTCGGCGTCCAGGCGTACCGGTATGGAGCCCTTGGCCAGGTTGAAGTCCTTCTGGAACGCCGGGTCGAGCACCGCGCGGGCCAGGTCCTCCTGGGCCTTGCGGTTCTCGGCGTTGCTCAGTTTGAACATCACCAGGGAGTCGATGTTATAGTCGAAGTCCTGCTGCGTGCCGGGGAACGGCAGGCACTGGTAGTCCTTGCCGGCGACCTTGCTGGCGGCGGTGAACTCGCTCTTGGCCCAGTCGCCCATGATCTGCATGCCGGCCTTGCCGTTGATGACCATGCTGGTGGCGACGTTCCACTCGCGCCCGGCGGCGTCGGCGTCGATGTAGCCGCGCAGCTTCTTCAGCGCGGTGAACACCTCGACCATCTGCGGCCCGGTGAGGGTCGCCTTGTCCTGCTCGACGAAGGCCTTGCGGTAGCCGTCCGGGCCCATCTTGCTGAGCACCAGGTTCTCGAACAGGGTGCCATCCTGCCAGGGCTGGCTGCCGTGGGCCAGGGCCACGAAGCCGGCGGCCTTGAGCTTGTCGGCGACGGCGAAGAACTCGTCGAGGGTGGTCGGCGGCGTGGCGCCGGCCTTCCTGAAGACCTCGGGGTTGATGTACAGCCAGTTCACCCGGTGCACGTTGACCGGCACGGCGACGTAGTCGCCCTGGTACTTCATGACCTGCGCCACCTGCGGCGGCAGCAACTGGTCCCACTTGCCCTCGGCGGCGACCTGGTTGAGGTCGGCGAGCAGGCCGAGCTGGCCCCACTCCTGGATGTCCGGCCCCTTGATCTGCGCGGCGGCCGGCGGGTTGCCGGACACGGCGCGGGTCTTCAGCACGGTCATGGCGGCCTCGCCGCCACCGCCGGCGACGGCGAAGTCCTTCCAGGTGTGGCCCTTGGCCTGGACCAGCTTCTTCAAGGTTTCCGCGGCGCGCGCTTCGCCGGGGGAAGTCCACCAGTGCAGGACTTCGACCTCGCCGGCGTGGGCCAGGGGGGAGAGACAGAAGGAAGAAAGACAGACAGCGACGGAAAGGCGGCGGAGCGCATTCATGGAGGAAGACCTGTTCTTGTTATTCGGGGCAAGTCTGCGCTTGCGGTAGTCCGAGTCTATCCAAGGCATTTCCTTCTCCGGGTAACGAAGCGATCTTCGATTGTCACGAGGTGGTGACATTGAGGTGTCCTTGTTGTTTGGGCTGAAAAGCCAAGAGCCCCTCTCCCCAGCCCTCTCCCGCAAGCGGGAGAGGGAGCCGTTCGGTGTCAGGCGGCATCATGGAGTTAGCCGGCGGTATTTGGTTTGAGGATGACTCTTGACCTGTCGCCGCTCAGGACAAGCCCCCTCTCCCTTCAGGGAGAGGGCTGGGGAGAGGGTTGCGGACTCGAATCGAGCGCCAGGCGTATCGCCTCGAGCACCGAGTCCATCCTCAGCAGCACGTCATGGTTCCAGAACCGTAGCACCTGGAAACCTCGGGCGCTGAGCCAGGCGTCTCGCTCCAGGTCGGAAGCAGAGCCCAGGTGCTGACCGCCGTCCAATTCGATCACCAGCATTCTTTCCAGGCAGATGAAGTCGACTATGTAGTGGCCTACGACTTTCTGGCGCTTGAACTTCAAATCCATGAAGCGGTAGGCACGGAGCTGTTGCCACAGGGCGCGTTCAGCGTCGGTCTGGTCCTTGCGGAGTTGGCGGGAGAAGTCGCGGTATGAGGGGGACATCCTTGATCTCCTTTTCTTGTGAGATCAGGGAAGTTACTAAGCTCGGGTTGAAGAGCCCCTCTCCCCAGCCCTCTCCCTGAAGGGAGAGGGGGCTGTCCTCTGCAGGATGCGATTACGGAGTACGCCGGCGACATCGGAGTCGAATGGAAGAACACTCCTTACTCGACAACCAGCCTAGGTAAACGCAAGGTCACCCGCAGCCCGCCTTCCCGCCTGTTCTGCAGACTCACCTCCCCGCCATGGGTATGCGCGATATTCCTCGCGATGCCCAACCCCAAGCCATACCCCTGCCCCCGCTGCGACAAGCGCACCCGCGGTTCGAACACCTGTTCCAGGCGCTGTTCCGGCACCCCGGGGCCTTCGTCGTCGACGTGCACGAGCAGCGCTTCGGTGCCGTCCTCGACGTGCAGTTGCGCGCGCTGGCCGTACTTCAGGGCGTTGTCCAGCAGGTTGCCGATGCAGCGGCGCAGGGCCAGGGGCTTGCCGGGATAGGGTTCGCCCGCCTCCCCTACCAGCTTCACGCGGCCGTCCGCCAGGTAGGGGCCGGCGACGTGCTGCAGCAACTGGTTGATGTCCACCGGCTCGATGTTCTCGTGGATGTCGGTGTCCTTCACGCACTGCAGGGCGCCCTTGACCAGCAGTTCCAGCTCGTCGAGGTCCTGGTTCAGCTTGGCGCGCTGCGGCTCGTCTTCCAGCAGTTCGACGCGCAGGCGCAGGCGGGTGATGGGGGTGCGCAGGTCGTGGGAGATGGCGCTGAACAGCTGGCCGCGCTCGCTGAGGTAGCGGTCGATACTCTCGCGCATGGTGTTGAAGGCGCGGCTGACCTCCACCAGCTCGCGGGCGCCGCGCTCTTCCAGCGGCGCCGCCGGGCTGCCCAGGGCCACTTCGCGGGCGGCGCGGGCCAGGCGTTTCAGCGGGCGGCTCTGCTGGTGCACCAGCAGGCCGGCGAACAGCAGCAGCAACAGGCTGGTCAGGCCGATGGAGAGGATCTGCTGCGGCTGCAGCGCCTCGGGCTCCAGGCTGACGTAGGGGGCTGGCATCAGGCTGGCGATGTAGAGCCATTCGTTCTCGCCGATGCGGATCTGCGTCACCAGCACCGGCGGGTTCACCGGCTCCAGGGTCAGCGCGTAGTGGGCCCAGGAGCGCGGCAGCTCCTCCAGCTTCAGCTGGCTGTTGAACAGGCGCAGGTCGTCCGGGGCGACGAATTCCACCTCCAGCTCCACGTCCTTGCCCAGCTTCTGGTGCAGCACGTCGCTGACGATATCCAGCACCGCCTGCTTGTTCGGCGTGTCCGGCAGGCTCTGCATCTGCAGCGGGCGCTCGTTGAGCGAGACGAAGAAGCGCGTGCCACCCATGCTGCGCAGCTGGTCCAGCACCAGCGGGCGGTAGCCGATGGGCAGCGAGCGGAAGTAGCTGACGCTGGCGGCCATGGAATAGGCCAGGCTACGCGAGCTGGTGAGCAGGCCCTCGCGCTGGCTGGAGCGCAGGTGCGAGAGCCAGAACAGGCTCGACAGGCCCTGGGCGACGAGGATCGCCAGCAGCGTCAGCAGCAGCATGCGCCCCAGCAGCGAGCGCGGGACGAGCGACCAGCGCCGCCGTTCAGTCATTGCCCAGCCGATGCGGGCGGACCTGGGCCGCCAGCAGGTAGCCGCTGCCGCGCACGGTCTGGATCAGCCGCGGCGCCTTGCCGGTGTCGCGCAGGCGCTGGCGCAGGCGGCTCACCGCCATGTCGACGATGCGCTCCAGCGGCCCGACCTCGCGGCCGCGGGTGGCATTGCCGATGGTGTCGCGGTCGAGAATCTGTTGCGGGTGGTCGAGGAACAGCTTGAGCAGGGCGAAGTCGGCGCCGCTGAGGAAGAACTCCTCGCCGTCCTCGTGGAACAGCCGGTGGCTGACCGTGTCCAGGCGCCAGTCGTCGAAGGCCAGCACCTCGCCGCCGCGCACCTGGGTGAACTGCGCGCGGCGCAGCAGGGCCTTGATCCGCGCCAGCAGCTCGCGCGGGCTGAAGGGCTTGCCCAGGTAGTCGTCGGCGCCCAGTTCCAGGCCGATCACCCGGTCGGCCTCGTCGGAGCTGGCGGTGAGCATGATCACCGGCATGCAGGCCAGGCGCTGGTGCGAGCGGATCCAGCGGCACAGGCTGAAACCGTCCTCGTCGGGCAGCATCACGTCGAGGATGGCCAGGGCGGCCTCCTCTTCCAGCAGCGCCTGGCGGAAGGCCGTGCCGTCGGCGGCGCTGCGCACCTGGAAGCCGGCGCGGCTCAGGTAGGCCTCCAGCAGCTCGCGGATTTCCTGGTCGTCATCCACCAGCAGGATGGATTTGGCGGGTGCGTTCACGGGGCATCCCTTGTTGTTGTTCTGGTTGTTGCCGTTGCTCGTTCAGGCTTTTGCCAGCAGCGCCTGCTCCAGGGCCACGCCGGCGCCGAACAGGCCCGGGTGGCTGGCGGTCATCACCCACACCGGCACGCGGCTCAGGTAGGGGCCGCTGGTCTTGCCGCGGGTGCAGAAGGCGTCGGCGAAGCCGCTGCGCTGAAAGCGTTCGAGGAAGCGCGGGACTATCCCGCCGGTGATGTACACGCCGCCCAGGGCGCCGACCGTCATCACCGCGTTGCCGGCGACCCGCGCCAGCCACACGAAGAAATGCTCCAGCACCTCGTCGCAGTAGGCGTCGCCGGCCAGGGCGCGCTCGCCGATCTGCGCCGCGGACAGCGCCAGCGGCTCGATGCCGTCGACCTTGCAGCTGGCCTGGTAGATGTTTTCCAGGCCGCTGCCGGAGAGCGCGCGCTCGGCCGAAACGTGGCCGTACTTCTCGCGCAGCTGCTGCCAGATGGCGAAGTCGCGCTCGCCGGTCACCGGCAGGTCGACGTGGCCACCCTCGCAGGGCAGCACGTCCCAGCCACCACCGGGCGTCGGCACCAGGCTGCCGACCCCCAGGCCGGTGCCGGGGCCGATGATCAGCTTGGCGCGGCCCGGCAGGGCCTCGCCGGCGCGCACCTGCACCAGGTCCTCGTCGCCCAGGCGCGAGGCGGCCCAGGCCATGGTGCTGAAGTCGTTGACCAGCAGCAGGTGGCTCAGGCCCAGCTCGGCGCGGAAGGCGTCGCGCCTGATGACCCAATGGTTGTTGGTGAAGCGGAAGTCCGCCTCGCCCACCGGGCCGGCGCAGGCCAGGCAGACGCTGTGGATGGCGCCGAGCGGCTGGCCGACGCGCTGCAGGTATTCGCGCACGGCGTCTTCCGGGCGCGGGTAGTCGGCGCAGGCCAGCACTTCGATGGCCTCCAGGCGCTGCTCGCGCCAGAGGGCGAAACGGGCGTTGGTCCCGCCGATGTCGCCGACCAGCGCGATGCCGGCCGGTGCTTGGGGTTTATTGTTGGAATTCATCGCAAGCTCGGGCAGCTGAAAGGTTTGAGCGGACTCCAGGAGGCGAATGCTCCGCCAAGCATAGCCCCTACCGCAAGCGCTCCAGCTCGGCGGTGAAGGCGCAGGCGCCCTGCTCCGCGGAACTGAACGACTGGCGCATGAAGGCGAACAGCTCGCGGCCCATGCCGCTGCCGTCGTCCTCGGGCAGCGGCGCCAGCGGGCGGGCCTGCCACTCGGCGGCATCGACCAGCACGCGCAGCTCGCCGGTGGTGCCGTCCACCCGCACCAGGTCGCCGTCGCGCAGGCGCGCCAGCGGGCCGCCGGCACTGGCTTCCGGGGACAGGTGGATGGCCGCCGGCACCTTGCCGGAGGCGCCGGACATGCGCCCGTCGGTGACCAGCGCCACCTTGAAGCCACGGTCCTGCAGCACGCCCAGGAAGGGCGTGAGCTTGTGCAGCTCGGGCATGCCGTTGAAGCGCGGGCCCTGGAAGCGCACCACGGCGACCAGGTCGCGCTCCAGCTCGCCGGCCTTGAAGGCCGCGGCCAGGCTGGCCTGGTCGTGGAAGATGCGTACCGGCGCCTCGACCACTTGGTGCTCGGGGGCCACCGCGGAGACCTTCATCACGCCGCGGCCGAGGTTGCCCTCCATCAGGCGCAGGCCGCCCTCGGCGGAGAACGGGCGCGACAGCGGGCGCAGGATGTCCTCGTCCAGGCTGTCGACCGGGCCTTCGCGCCAGACCAGCTTGCCGCCGTCGAGGAAGGGCTCCTGCAGGTAGCGGCGCAGGCCCTTGCCGACCACGGTCTGCACGTCTTCGTGGAGCAGCCCGCCGTCGAGCAGCTGGCGGATCAGGAAGGACATGCCGCCGGCGGCCTGGAAGTGGTTGATGTCGGCCTGGCCATTGGGGTAGATGCGCGCCAGCAGCGGCACCACTTCCGACAGCTCGGCCATGTCCTGCCAGGTCAGCTGGATGCCGGCGGCCTGGGCGATGGCCAGCAGGTGCAGGGTGTGGTTGGTGGAGCCGCCGGTGGCCAGCAGGGCCACCACCGAGTTGACGATGGCGCGCTCGTCGATGACCTCGGCCATGGGCACGTACTGGCCGTTCTCCGGGGCCAGGCGGCTGGCCTGGCGCGCGGCCTCGCGGGTCAGCTCGTCGCGCAGCGGGGTGTTCGGGTTGATGAAGGAAGCGCCCGGCAGGTGCAGGCCCATCACTTCCACCAGCAGTTGGTTGGTGTTGGCGGTGCCGTAGAAGGTGCAGGTGCCCGGCGCGTGGTAGGAGGCCATCTCCGAGGCCAGCAGTTCGTCGCGGGTGGCCTTGCCTTCTGCGTAGAGCTGGCGCACCGCGGCCTTCTCCTTGTTGGAGATGCCGGTGGGCATGGGCCCGGCGGGGACGAACACCACCGGCAGGTGGCCGAAGCGCAGCGCGCCGATCAGCAGGCCGGGGACGATCTTGTCGCACACGCCCAGGCACAGCGCGGCGTCGAACATGTTGTGGGACAGGGCGATGGCGGTGCCCATGGCGATCACGTCGCGGCTGGCCAGGGACAGTTCCATGCCCGGCTCGCCCTGGGTCACGCCGTCGCACATGGCCGGCACGCCGCCGGCGAACTGGCCCACCGAGCCGATCTCGCGCAGGGCGTCCTTGATCAGCCCCGGGAAGCGCTCCAGCGGCTGGTGCGCCGAGAGCATATCGTTATAGGCAGAGACGATGCCGACGTTGGCCTGGTTCATCAGGCGCAGCGCCTGCTTGTCGTGCTCGCCGCAGGCGGCCACGCCGTGGGCCAGGTTGCCGCAGGGCAGCGTGCCGCGATGCGGCCCCTTGGTGGCGGCGGCCTTGACCATGGCGAGGTAGCGCTGGCGGGTGGCGGCGCTGCGTTCCTGGATGCGACGGGTGACTTCGAGCACGCGCGGGTGCATGGCAGCATTCTCCTGCAGACTAACGATTGTTGTTTTTACAACATAATCATCGGTTAAAGGATATTTACTTTTGTTTTACGAAAAAATTTAATGGTTTTTACCACAAAAACACAAAAGAGACGACCTCCATGACCATTCGCCTGGCGATCAACGGGTTCGGCCGCATCGGCCGCAACGTCCTCCGCGCCCTTTATACTGCCGACTACCGCCAACAGCTCGAAGTGGTGGCCATCAACGACCTCGGCGACGCCGCCATCAACGCCCACCTGCTGCAGTACGACAGCGTCCACGGGCGCTTCCCCGGGCAGGTCGAGCACGACGACGACAGCCTCACGGTGAACGGCGACCGCATCGCCGTCACCGCCCTGCGCGACCCGGCGCAATTGCCCTGGAAAGGCCTGGACGTCGATATCGTCCTGGAGTGCAGTGGGCATTTCACCGGCCGCGACAAGGCCGCCGCGCACCTCGCCGCCGGGGCGCGCAAGGTGATCATTTCGGCGCCCGGGGCCGGCGTCGACGCCACCATCGTCCATGGCGTCAACCACGAGCTGCTGCGCGCCTCGCACCAGGTCATCTCCAACGCCTCCTGCACCACCAACTGCCTGGCCCCGGTGGCCCAGGTGCTGCACCGCGAGCTGGGCATCGAGCAGGGCCTGATGACCACCATACACGCCTACACCAACGACCAGAGCCTGTCCGACGTGTACCACGGCGATGTCTACCGCGCCCGCTCGGCCACCCAGTCGATGATCCCCACCCGCACCGGCGCCGCCGAGGCGGTGGGCCTGGTGTTGCCGGAGCTGGCCGGCAAGCTCACGGGCCTGGCGGTGCGGGTGCCGGTGATCAACGTGTCGCTGGTGGACCTGACCGTGCAGGTCGCCCGCGACACCACGGTCGAGGAGGTCAACCAGTTGTTCAGGATAGCCAGCCAGGGCTCGCGCATCCTCGGCTACAACAGCCAGCCACTGGTGTCGGTGGACTTCAACCACGACCCGCGCTCGGCCATCTTCGACGCCAACCACACGAAGGTCAGCGGCCGGCTGCTGAAGGTGATGGCCTGGTACGACAACGAATGGGGCTTCTCCAACCGCATGCTGGACAACGCCCTGGCGCTGTGGTGCGCGCCGGCCTGAAACAGGCCGGCGATGTAGGCGGCAGGGCCTTGCACCCTGCCGCCACGGGGCTCAGGCGAAGAACTCCACCTCGCCGCCGCTCAGGTGGTAGAGCGCCCCGGCCAGCTTGATCCGCCCTTCCTGCTCCAGTTTGGCCAGCACCGGGCTGTCCTGGCGGATGCGTTCCAACCCCAGGCGCACGTGGGTGCGCGCCACGGCATCGACGAACCCGGCATCCTTCGCGCTGCGCTCGCCGCCGTACTCGGTGGCCGCCACCGCCGGCTCGAGCTTTTTCAGCAGGCCGCTCAGATGCCCCAGCCGCGCCCCGTCGATGGCCCCCTTGATCGCCCCGCAGCCGGTATGGCCCATGACCAGCACCAGCTTGGCGCCGGCCACCGCGCAGGAGAACTCCAGGCTGCCGAGCAGGTCGTCGTTGACCACGTTGCCGGCCACCCGGGCATTGAAGGTGTCGGCGATGCCGAGGTCGAAGAGGATTTCCGCCGGCGCGCGGGAGTCGATGCAGCTGAGGATCACCGCCGCCGGGTACTGGCCGTCGCGGCTGGCGCGCTTCTGCGCCAGGTAGTCATGCTGCAGCGTCTCGCCGCTGCGGAAGCGCTGGTTGCCCTGGCGCAGGCGCTCGATGATCTGGTCGGGGCTCAGGGCGTCGCGCTCGGCCTTGCCCAGGGCGGCGGCGTAGGCCCGGCCCGGCGCGCCCAGCCAGCCGGCGGCGCCGGCCAGGCCGAGGGCCGCGAGCCCGGCACCGCCCTTGAGCAGCGATCGGCGCCGGGGGTTGTCGGGGCTGCAGTGCACGCAATGGCATGGGTCTTTCATGGAGGTCACCTTGGACGTCGTTGGAAGTGGCACCACTTAACGACGACGCCAGGCAACCCAGAAGACCTCGGAATCCGCGAAAGCCGTCGGAGGCTTCCCAACTGCATCCCATTCGTAGGGCGCATAACGCCTACGGCTCCAGGAAGCACGGATGTAGGAGCGGACTCCGTCCGCGATTGGCCTAACGGAATTTACGCCGGCCCCGCGCCTCCAGCACCAGCAGGCGCATGTCGGCCTCGGCCAGCACGGCCTGGCGTTCGGGCTTGTCCAGTTTCTTCCAGGCCTTGACCTCGGCGCGGCTGCGCCCGCAGCCGCGGCAGATGCCGTCGTCGAATTCGCAGACCTTGATGCAGGGATCTTTCACATGGCCTCCCGATGCGTCTGGCACACCTCCACCATGGCGGTGCGCCGGGCCTACTTGAAGGCACAGGCGACGAAAGGTCCAACGCAGAAAAGGCATCGCCCCGATTGGCCGGGCCAATCGGGGCGATGTCGTGGGCGGAACGCCGGCTCAGAGCAGGGTGAACTGGCTTTCCTTCACGTCATCCGAGTCCAGGCCGATCATCACCTTGAACTCGCCCGGTTCCGAGGCGTAGCGCAGGTTGCTGTCGTAGAAGCGCAGGTCTTCCTCGCGGATCGGGAATTCCACCACCCTCGACTCGCCCGGCTGCAGCATGACCTTGCGGAAGCCCTTGAGCTCCTTGACCGGGCGGCTGATGGAGGCCACCTCGTCGCGCAGGTACAGCTGCACCACGGTCTCGCCGGCGCGCTTGCCGGTGTTCTTCACCGTCACCCGCGCCTTGAGGGTGTCGCCCTTGTGCAGCCTGGTGCTGGACAGTTGCACGTCGGAAACGCTGAAGCGGGTGTAGCTCAGGCCGTAGCCGAAGGGGTACAGCGGGCCGTTCTGCGAGTCGAAGTAGCGCGAGGTGTACTTGTTCGGGTGCTCGTGGTCGAACGGGCGGCCGGTGTTGAGGTGGTTGTAGTAGATCGGGATCTGCCCCACCGAGCGCGGGAAGGTCATCGGCAGCTTGCCCGAGGGGTTGTAGTCGCCGAACAGCACGTCGGCGATGGCGTTGCCGCCCTCGGTGCCGCTGAACCAGGTCTCCAGCACCGCGTCGGCGTTCGCGGCCTCCCAGCGCAGGTCCAGCGGGCGGCCGTTCATCAGCACCAGCACCAGCGGCTTGCCGGTGGCCTTCAGCGCCTTGAGCAGGTCGTACTGGCTCTGGGCGATATGCAGGTTGGTCTTGCTCGACGCCTCGTGGGCCATGCCCTGGGCCTCGCCGATCGCCGCCACTATCACGTCGGCCTGCTTGGCCTTGGCCACCGCCTCGTCGATCATTTCCTGCGGGCTGCGCGGGTCGATCTTCACGTCCTCGCTGTACTCGTTGAGGTACTTGATGATCTCTTCGTCGTTGCTGACGTTGGCGCCCTTGGCATAGAGCAGCGCGGCCTTGCCGCGGGTGGCGTGGCCCATGCCCTCGAGCAGGGTCACCGCCTGGAAGGCCTTGCCGGCGGCGGACCAGCTGCCCATCACGTCGCGCTTGCTGTCGGCCAGCGGGCCGATCAGGGCGATGGTGCCGCCGCGCTTGAGCGGCAGCACGTCGCCCTGGTTCTTCAGCAGCACCATGCCGCGGCGCGCCACCTCGCGGGCCTCGGCGCGGTGCAGGCGGCTCTCGGCGTCGGTGTCGACCGGGTCGGCGCCCTGCAGGTAGCGGTACGGGTCCTTGAACAGGCCCATGTCCCACTTGGCCGCCAGCACGTCGCGGCAGGCGCGGTCGATGTCAGCCAGGGTGATGGCGCCGGCCTTGAGCAGCACCGGCAGTTCCTTGCCGTAGAGGTCGTCGTTCATGTTCATCTCGACGCCCGCGGTCATCGCCAGGCGCGCGGCCTCGCGCGGCTCGCCGGCGACGCCGTGCTTGATCAGCTCCATGACCGCGCCGTGGTCGCTGAGCAGCACGCCCTTGTAGCCCCACTGCTTGCGCAGCACGTCCTGCAGCAGCCACTTGTTGGCGGTGGCCGGCACGCCGTTGACGCTGTTCAGCGATACCATCACCGCGCCGGCGCCGGCGTCGATGGCCGCGCGGTACGGCGGCAGGTAGTCCTGGAACATGCGCGGCAGGCTCATGTCCACGGTGTTGTAGTCGCGACCGCCCTCGCCCGCGCCATACAGGGCGAAGTGCTTGACCCCGGCCATGATGGTGCCGGGCTGGTCCAGGCCCTTGCCCTGGTAGGCGCGGACCACGGTCTCGGCGATGCGGCTGACCAGGTAGGTGTCCTCGCCGAAGCCTTCGGACATGCGGCCCCAGCGCGGGTCGCGGGCGATGTCGACGGTGGGCGAGTAGGTCAGGTTGAGGCCGTCGGCGCTGGCCTCCAGGGCGGCGATGCGCGCGCTGCTGGCGATGGTGTCCAGGTCCCAGCTGGAAGCCAGGCCCAGGCCGATGGGGAACACGGTGCGGTGGCCGTGGACCACGTCGTAGGCGAAGAACAGCGGGATCTTCAGGCGGCTGCGCATGGCCGCGTCCTGCAGGTCGCGGATGCCGGGGCGGACCACGGTGTTGAAGATGGCGCCGGTGGTGCCGGCCTTGATCTCTTCCAGCAGCACCGGCTTGGGATGGTCGGGGCCGACGCTGACCAGGCGCAGCTGGCCAATCTTCTCTTCCTGCGTCATCTGCTGCATCAGCTGGCTGATGAAGGCGTCCTTGGACTGCCCCGGCAGCGGAACCGCCGGCCCCTCGGCAGCGAGCAGGGAAATGCTGTTCAGCCCCAGCAACAGGCCGAGGCAGAGTTGGGTTTTTCTCATTATGCGCACTCAGCCGCTCGGGCCGGGGCGCCGGGCGACTGTTGAATGTTGGAAGATTCGATGACTGCCATGCACGGGCCGATTCAGGCGGTTCCCCCAGGTGCTACCGCCGGCGCCCGTGCGGCGCGGCACATAAGGTCGTCCCGCGCGCGGCGGAAGTCAACGGTTGAAAGCTTTCAGGGGCGGTGCCCCCGACTTTCGGACGCGTGGATCAGTGGTCGCGTTCCCTGGCCATGGCCTCGAGTTCCTCGCGCATGGCCTCGGCCAGGGCGCGCTCCTCGTCGTATTCCTCGGCCTGCGGCGCCGGCGCGGCAGGCTCTGCGGCGGGCTCCGGGGCCTGCTCGACGGTATCGTCGGGCGCCGCCGGCGGGGCTTCCGCGCTGGCCGCCGGGTCGTCCACGGCATCCGCCTCGGCGACCGGCGGCGGTTCGAGCAGGTCGTCGAAGTCGGTCTTCAGGCCCTGCTCCATCTCGTCCAGCTCGGCCAGCAGGCTGCGGAAGCTGGTTTCCTCGGGCTTATCCTCCGGCGGCGCGGCTTCGGGCTCCTCGCCGGCCTCGCGCAACGCCTGGTCGGCCAGGGCCTGGATCGACGCCGGCACGTAGTCCTCGTCGAGGACGGGGCTGGGCAGGTGGACCGGCACCAGTTGCACGTCCTCCGGCTCGGCCTCCATCTCGCGCAGCTCGGCCAGCGGCGGCAGCTCTTCCAGGCTCTTGAGGTTGAAGTAGTCGAGGAAGGTGCGGGTGGTGGCGAGCATCGCCGGGCGCCCCGGCACCTCGCGGTAGCCGACGATGCGGATCCACTCGCGCTCCATCAGCGTCTTGATGATCTGGGTGTTCACCGCCACGCCGCGGATCTCCTCGATCTCGCCACGGGTGATGGGCTGGCGGTAGGCGATCAGCGCCAGGGTTTCCAGCAGCGCGCGGGAGTAGCGCTGCGGGCGCTCCTCCCACAGCCGGCCGACCCAGGGCGAGAGCGGCTCGCGGATCTGCAGGCGGTAGCCGGTGGCCACTTCCTTGAGCTCGAAGGCGCGCCCGGCGCAGGACAACGTCAGGATCGCCAGGGCATCGCGCAGTTGCTGCGGCTCCGGGCGCTCGGCCTCCTCGAACAGCTCGCCCAGGCGCTCCAGCGACAGCGGCCGGCCTGAGGCCAGCAGGATGCCTTCGAGCAGGGTCGCCAGTTCGTGGGGGTCGGAGAGGTTCATCGGGTCGCTCGGTTCGGGGTTGCGGGAATCGCCGGTCTGGCGGGAAAACTACTCAATGCGCGGCGCCAGGGCAACGCCGGCGGCTCAGAGCGGCTCTTCGTCGAAGTCCTCGGCGTCCGCCGTCTCGTCGAAACCGCCCTCCTCGAAGGTCGGCTCCGGCGCCGGCGCCTCGACCGGCTCGAAGACGCCCTCGTCGCCCTCTTCCAGCACCTCGACCGGCGCCGCGCCCTCCTCCGCCTCGATCCGGGCACGCACGTGGATGGGCGCGAAGGCCTGGTTCTGCACCAGCTCCACCAGCTGCTCCTTGACCAGCTCCAGCACCGCCATGAAGGTCACCACCACGCCCAGGCGGCCCTCCTCGATGCGGAACAGCTCGATGAAGGGCACGAAACCGGCGTCCTTCAGGCGTTCGAGGATCTCGCTCATGCGCTCGCGGGTGGAGAGCATCTCGCGGGTCACCTGGTGGCTTTCGAACAGGTCGGCGCGGCGCAGCACCTCGGCCATGCACAGCATCAGCTCCTGCATGTCCACCTGGGGCAGCAGCTTGCGCGCCCTGGCCTCCGGCGCCGCCACCGTCGGCACCACGTAGTCGCGGCCCTGGCGCGGCAGGTTGTCGAGGTCCTCGGCGGCCTGCTTGAAGCGTTCGTATTCCTGCAGGCGGCGGATCAGCTCGGCGCGCGGGTCTTCCTCGTCCTCCTCGGCCTCGGCCGAGCGCGGCAGCAGCATGCGCGACTTGATCTCGGCGAGCATGGCGGCCATCACCAGGTATTCGGCGGCCAGCTCCAGGCGCACCGACTTCATCAGCTCGACGTAGGTCATGTACTGGCGGGTGATTTCCGCCACCGGAATGTCGAGGACGTCGATGTTCTGCTTGCGGATCAGGTACAGCAGCAGGTCGAGCGGGCCCTCGAAGGCTTCGAGGAAGACCTCCAGGGCGTCCGGCGGGATGTACAGGTCCTGGGGCAGCTCGGTGACCGCCTCGCCATAGACGAGCGCCAGCTGCACCGGTTCGCGGTATTCGGCGGGGCTGGGAGGGGTTTGCGGCTCGTTCAGGTCGCTCATCGGCCTCTCGTCGGGCGGGGCGGGCTCAAGGCGGCATTATCCCTGCTTTTCACCGGCGATGGTGAGGGAATTGGACGGAAAGGCGCCCACCCGAGCCATCCCTGTAGGAGCGCGCCCTACGCGCGAATCGCGGGCAGGGCCCGCTCCTACAGGCAGCCGGGCGGCACGGTATTCCTCCCCCGTAGGAGCGGACCTTGTCCGCGATAGCCGGAACCACCCACGCCATTCCCCTGTAGGAGCGAGCTTGCTCGCGAACCGCATGGCATCGCGTTTGTTCGCGAGCAAGCTCGCTCCTACGAAAAGCCATGCTCGCCTGCAACGCAGGGTTTGTCCGCAATGCCGGACAACCTAGCGGTACACCAGCCCCATGGCCTGGCGCACTTCCACCAGGGTCTCCCGCGCCGCCTCGCGGGCGTGTTCGGCGCCCTCGGCGAGGATGCTGCGCACCAGCTCGGGGTTGTCCTCGTAGTCCTGGGCGCGCTCGCGGATCGGCGCCAGTTCCTGGTTGATCGACTCGATCAGCGGGCGCTTGCAGTCCAGGCAGCCGATGCCGGCGCTGCTGCAGCCCTCCTGCACCCACTGGCGGCAGGCGTCGTCGGAGTAGATCAGGTGCCACTGCCACACCGGGCAGCGCTGCGGGTCGCCCGGGTCGTTGCGCCGTACCCGCGCCGGGTCGGTGGGCATGCGCGCGATCTTCTCCTCCACCTCCGCCGGGCTCTCGCGCAGGCCGATGGTGTTGTCATGGGCGTTGGACATCCTCTGCCCGTCCAGTCCCGGCATGCGCACGGTGCTGCCGACCAGCGTCTGCGGCTCGGGCAGCAGCACCCGGCTGTTGCCTTCCAGGTAGCCGAGCAGCCGCTCGCGGTCGCCGAGGGTCAGGTTCTGCTGCTCCTTGAGCAGCGCCTGTGCGGTTTCCAGGGCATCCTCGTCGCCCTGTTCCTGCCAGGCCTTGCGCAGGCTGCTGTAGAGCCTGGAGGTCTTCTTGCCCAGGCGCGTGACGGCGGCCTGGGCCTTGTCCTCGAAGTCCACCTCGCCGCCGTACAGGTGGTTGAAGCGCCGCGCCACCTCGCGGGCGAACTCGACGTGGGCCAGCTGGTCCGAGCCCACCGGCACCAGCCCGGCGCGGTAGACCAGGATGTCCGCCGCCTGCAGCAGCGGGTAGCCGAGGAAGCCGTACGTCGACAGGTCCTTGTGGCCGAGCTTTTCCTGCAGCTCCTTGTAGGTCGGCACCCGCTCCAGCCAGGGCAGCGGGCAGATCATCGACAGCAGCAGGTGCAACTCGGCGTGCTCGGGCACCTGGGACTGGATGAACAGGGTCGCGGCGCTGGGGCTGACGCCCACCGCCAGCCAGTCCACGGCCATGCCGCGGACGTGCTGGCGGATCTGCCCGACGTCATCGTACTCGGTGGTCAGGGCGTGCCAGTCGACGATGGAGAAGAAGCATTCGTACTCGTGCTGCAGGCGCACCCAGTTCTGCAGCACGCCGTGCAGGTGGCCCAGGTGCAGGCGCCCGGTGGGGCGCATGCCGGACAGCACACGGCGCTGGGATTCGACCTTGCTCAAGCGCAGGACCTCAGGCGGACAGTCAAGGGCGGCAGTATGGAAGCGCGTTTCAGGCGTAGGCCTCGAAGGGGGCCGGGTCGCCGCAACCGACGCGCACCACCTCCGGCTCCTCGCCGGTGAGGTTGATCACGGTGGAAGCCTCGACGCCGCCGTGGCCGCCGTCCAGCACCAGGTCCACCTGGTGTTCCAGCGCACTGCGCATTTCATAGGGATCGCTCAGCGGCTCGCTCTCGCCGGGCAGGATCAGGCTCACGCTCATCAGCGGCTCGCCCAGCTCCTGCAGCAGCGCCTGGGCGATCGGGCAGGCCGGCACGCGCAGGCCGATGGTGCGGCGCTTGGGGTGCAGCAGCATGCGCGGCACCTCGCGGGTGGCGTCGAGGATGAAGGTGTAGGGCCCGGGCGTGTGGGCCTTGAGCAGGCGGAACAGGCGGGTGTCGACCTTGGCGTACAGGCCCAGTTCGGACAGGTCGCGGCACACCAGGGTGAAGTTGTGCTTGTCGTCGAGCCTGCGCAGCCGGCGGATGCGCTCCACCGCGCCCTTCTCGCCCAGGCGGCAGCCCAGGGCGTAGGAGGAGTCGGTGGGATAGGCGATCACCCCGCCCTGGCGGACGATCTCCACCGCCTGCTTGATCAGCCGCGGCTGGGGGTTTTCCGGGTGGACCTGGAAGAACTGGCTCATGAAATCTCCTCGAGGGCCCGTGCGGCGCCGGCGAAGCGCGTCCACAAGGGCGGAAGGTCGTCCGGCACGGGCCGGTACAGGCCCAGCTCCGACCAGTCGCTGGGGCCGTGGAAATCGCTGCCGGCGCTGACCAGCAGGCCGAATTCGCGGGCCAGGATGCTCAGCACGCCGACCTGCTCGGCCGGCTGCAGGCCGTTGACCACTTCGATGGCGTGGCCGCCGGCGTCGATGAAGTCGGCGATCAGCTTGCGCCGCTTGGTGCGGGTGAAATCGTACTGGTAGGGGTGTGCCAGGCTGACCCAGGCGCCGGCCGCGCGCAGGGTGCCGACCGCCTCGGCCAGGCTCGGCCAGTGCTGCTTGACGTCGCCCAGCTTGCCGGCGCCCAGCCACTTGCGGAAGGCCTCGGCGCGCTCGGCGACATGGCCCTGGCGCACCAGGAACTCGGCGAAGTGCGGCCGCGCCGGGGCGTTGCCGCTGTCGCCCAGCTCGCGCTGGATGGCCCTCGCGCCCTCGAAGGCGCCGGGCATGCCCTTGGCCTCCAGGCGCCGGCCGATCTCCTCGGCGCGCGCCCAGCGCCCGCGGTGCAGCGCGTCGAGGGCGCGAACCAGCGGCTCGGCGTCGCTGTCGAAGGCATAACCCAGGACGTGGATGGTCGCCCCGCCCCAGGTGCAGGACAGTTCCACGCCGTTGACCAGGGTCACCCCCAGCGCCTCGGCGGCGGCGCGCGCCTCGGGCAGGCCCTCCAGGGTGTCGTGGTCGCTCAGGGCGAGCAGGCGCACGCCGCGCTGGTGCGCGCGGGCCACCACGGCGGCGGGCGGCAGCTGGCCGTCGGAGGCGGTGCTATGGCAATGCAGGTCGACACGCATGGGCATACCGGGACGGGTTTTACTTCTGTATAGACGCTGCGCGGCGGCGATTCACGGCAAGCCGGCGCAACGGCACGAGACGGGTGACTATTTCAGTTCTTCCGCAGGTTGGTATTATGCCGCCACAACTGGGCTCTGGCTGCCGTAATGAAGCAATTCATCGATTTCATCCCCCTCATCCTGTTCTTCATCGTCTACAAGCTGGACCCGCGCACGGTCGAACTCGCCGGACACTCCTTCAGCCTGGGCGGCATCTACAGCGCCACCGCGGTGCTGATCGCCTCCTCGGTGGTGGTCTACGGCGCCCTGCTGCTCAAGCAGCGCAAGCTGGACAAGGGCCAGTGGCTGACCCTGGCCGCCTGCCTGGTGTTCGGCGGCATGACCCTGGCGTTCCACAGCGAGACCTTCCTCAAGTGGAAGGCCCCGGTGGTGAACTGGCTGTTCGCCCTGGGCTTCCTCGGCAGCACCCTGGTGGGCGACCGCCGGCCGCTGATCCAGCGCATCATGGGCCACGCCGTGCAGTTGCCGGAGCCGATCTGGCAGCGCCTGAACCTGGCCTGGGTGCTGTTCTTCGTGTTCTGCGGCTGCATCCAGCTGTTCGTCGCCTTCACCTTCGAGCGTTTCTGGGTGGACTTCAAGGTCTTCGGCAGCCTGGGCATGACCCTGCTCTTCCTGATCGGCCAGGGCGTGTTCCTGGCCCGCCACATGCACGACGCCCCAACCGGCGAAAAGCCCAAGGACTGACATGCTCTACGCAATCATCGCCCGCGACATCACCGCCTCCCAAGAACGCCGCCTGGCCGCGCGCCCGGCGCACCTGGCCCGCCTCGAGCTGTTGAAGGACGAAGGCCGCCTGGTCCTGGCCGGGCCGCACCCGGCGATCGACAGCCCCGACCCGGGCGCGGCCGGCTTCACCGGCAGCCTGATCGTCGCCGAGTTCGAGTCGCTGGCCGCCGCCCAGGCCTGGGCCGATGCCGACCCGTACCGCGCCGCCGGCGTCTATGCCGAGGTCGTGGTCAAGCCGTTCAAGAAAGTCCTGCCGTAGACCGGCAAGCGGCGGCGCACGGACGGCGCCGCATGGCCGGGCACTCAAGGCCCGGCCCCGCAACCGGACAGCGCCCGGACCGCGGTGCCCGGCGGCTCATCAGCATACAAGGAGTTCCGATGTCCCGACGTCATCTGCTGCCCCTGCTGTTCTGCCTGAGCCTGCCGCTCGCCGCCCTCGGCGAGGAGCCCACCGCCACCACCCCCGGCGCCACCCCGGCCAGCGATGACCTCGCCCAGCTGCAACAGCGCCTGGACGAGAGCGAGAAGCTGCGCGCCGACCTCGCCGCCCAGCTGCAGGGGGCGGAAAGCGCCGTGGTGGGCCGCCTGCGCCAGGAAAACCAGCGCCTGAAGCTGCAACTGCGCGAGCTGCAGGCCCAACAACCGCCACGCCTGCTCAGCGACGAGCAGACCTGGTTCGCGACCGGCGGCGCCGTCGCCCTGGTCGCCTTCGTCCTCGGCGCCCTGAGCCGCGGCCGTCGCCGCCGGCGGCGTGAATGGATCAACTGAAAGAAGCCCGAGCAATGAGTGAGCTGCTGCTGATCGACGACGACCGTGAACTGTGCGAACTGCTGTGCACCTGGCTGACCCAGGAAGGCTTCAGCGTGCGTGCCAGCCACGATGGCGGCGCGGCCCGTAGCGCCCTGGCCAGCCGCACGCCGGACGCCGTGGTGCTGGACGTGATGCTGCCCGATGGCAGCGGCCTGGAGCTGCTCAAGCAATTGCGCAGCGAACACCCCGACCTGCCGGTGCTGATGCTTTCCGCCCGCGGCGAGCCACTGGACCGCATCCTCGGCCTGGAACTGGGCGCCGACGACTACCTGGCCAAGCCCTGCGACCCGCGCGAGCTGACCGCGCGCCTGCGCGCCGTGCTGCGGCGCAGCCATCCGGCCCAGCCCAGCGCCCAGGTCGAGCTCGGCGACCTGAGCCTTAACCTGACCCGCGGCGTGGCCAGCATCGGCGGCCAGGACGTCAGCCTGACGCTGTCCGAGAGCCGCATCCTCGAGGCGCTGCTGCGCCAGCCGGGCGAGCCGCTGGACAAGCAGGCCCTGGCGCAGATCGCCCTGGGCCGCAAGCTGACGCTCTACGACCGCAGCCTGGACATGCACGTCAGCAACCTGCGCAAGAAGCTCGGCGCGCACCCGGACGGGCGCCCGCGCATCCTCGCCCTGCGCGGGCGCGGCTACTTCTACACACCCTGAGCGGCAGGCCGGGAACCCCGCCCCAGAGCGGTAGACGCAATCTTTACCGAAGCTTTACCCGGCCCTGACCGCCCTTGACCTTGCCATCCCTAGACTGGGCACATCCGGTTCAGAAACCGGTCCACGAAAGGAGAAGATTCATGCGCAAGACCCTCACCGCCCTGATGCTCGCCGCCACCCTGCCGACCCTGGCCATGGCGGCCACCCCTGCCGCTACCGACGCCCCGCCGCCGCCCGCCCACATGATGGACGGCCACATGAAGGACGGCCACGGCCCGCGCGGCGGCTGGAACGGCCCGTTCAAGGCCCTGAACCTGAGCCCCGAGCAGCGCCAGCAGGTCGGCAAGCTGATGGGTGACTCGATGAAGAGCCGCCACGACATCACCGAGAAGTACCTGAGCAAGCTGCCGGCGGCCGACCGCAAGGCCATGCAGGATGAGCTGAAGGCCAGCCACGACAAGACCCAGCAGGACATCCGCGCGCTGCTGACGCCCGAACAGCAGAAGAAGTTCGACGAGCTGAAGAAAGAGCGCGAGCAGCGCAAGGCCGAATGGACCGAGTTCCAGCAATGGAAAGCGCAGAAGGATGGCAAGACCAACTGATAGCGCCAGCCACGCGGGCGCCGGGCTCCCCCCCGGCGCCTCGCCGTGCCCGCGCCCCTGACCCGAAACGGACATGCGACTGAACCGAAAGACCATGCGCTCGCTCTTCTGGCGAATCCTCGCCGCCTTCTGGCTCGCCCTGCTGCTGGTCGCCGGCCTGTCCATCCTGCTCGGCCGCGCGCTGAACCAGGACACCTGGATCATCGCCCGCTACCCCGGCATGCACGATCTCGCCAAGCAGTGGACCCAGCTCTACGAGAACCAGGGCCCCGCCGCCGCCCAGCAACTGCTGGAGCAACGCCGCCGCGACTACGACCTGTCGGTCCAGGTGCTCGACGAAAGCGGCCAGCGCCTGGTCGACGGCACCTACCTGCCGCGCCCGCCACGGCGCAACGAGGAAGGCTTCGACCGCCGCAACCTGCCGCGCTTCCCCTGGCGCCAGCTCAGCCAGGAATACACCAGCGCGGAGAGCGACCACACCTACCTGTTCATCTACCGGATTCCCCACGGCGCGCTGGAAGCCTGGCACCGCGGCAGCCTGCTGTGGCCGCTCAGCGCGCTGGGCATCGCCCTGGTGGTGCTGACCATCTTCAGCCTGCTGGTGACCCTCTCCATCACCCGCCCGCTCAACCGCCTGCGCCGCGCCGTGCACGACCTCGGGCAGACCGCCTACCAGCAGGACAGCCTGGCACGCCTGGCCCACCGCGGCGACGAACTCGGCGTGCTGGCCCGCGACTTCAACCGCATGGGCGCCCGCCTGCAAAGCCTGATCGGCAGCCAGCGCCAGTTGCTGCGCGACGTCTCCCACGAACTGCGCTCGCCGCTGGCGCGCCTGCGCATCGCCCTGGCCCTGGCCGAGCGCGCCACGCCCGAACAGCGCGCCAGCATGTGGCCGCGCCTGGAGCAGGAATGCGACCGCCTGGAAGCGCTGATCGCCGAGATCCTCGCCCTCGCCCGCCTGGACGCCGAGCCCGGGCCGACCAGCCGCGTCGAACTGCTGCCGCTGCTCGAACGCCTGCGCGAGGATGCCCAGCTGCTCGCCCCGGAACAGCACATCCAGTTGAAGGTCCCCACCGGCCTGGCCCTGGACGGCTGGCCCGACATGCTCGAACGGGCGCTGGACAACCTGCTGCGCAACGCCCTGCGCTTCAACCCGGCGGACAAGCCGCTCGAGGTGGATGCCGACAGCGACGGCGCCGTGCTGCGCGTGCGCGTGCGCGATCATGGCCCGGGGGCCGACGCCGAGCACCTGGCTCAACTGGGCGAGCCCTTCTTCCGCGCCCCCAACCAGGACAGCCCCGGCCACGGCCTGGGCCTGGCCATCGCCCGCCGCGCGGTGGAGCGCCATGCCGGCCGCCTGCGCCTGGCCAACCACCCCGACGGCGGTTTCGTCGCCACCCTGGAAATACCGCTGGCGCGCCACGCCGCCTGACCCCGGAGCCCGATCATGAGCCTTGCCGCCGAATACCTGCCCTCCCCCAGCCCGGCCCTGCCGTCGGCGGCCGCCGGCCTGCCACGGGAGCGCCCGCGGGACGAACCGCAGAGCCTGGTGCTGGCGGTGGAGCTGGGCCTGCTGGCGCAGCGCTGGCGGCGCCGCTGGCCGGAACTGCGCCTGAGCCTGCCGCGCGGCGGCACCTGGCCGCTGCACAGCTGGCCGCAGGCGCTGCACGAAGCCCTGGATGAAGTGCTGGACACCGCGGTGGAATGGCAGCAGGACGCCGCCATCGTGCTGGAGCCGCGCCTGGAGCGCGGGCTGCTGCGCCTGGACCTCGGCGGCACCGACGAGCAGGCCCGGCACTGGCTGCCCCGGGCCCTGCGCGCCGCCCAGCGGTTGGCCGCCTGGCAGGGCGGCCGGCTGCTCTGGCGTGCCGGCGGGGCGCGCTGGAAAGTCCGCCTGAGCCTGCCGCTCAGCCCCGCCAGGCGCTGACGAAGGCCGCCGGGTCCAGCGGCGCCGGCTGGCGCAGCTCACCCATGGGCGTGCCCAGGTAGATGAAACCGACGATCCGCTCGTTGGCCGCCAGGCCCAGGCCCTGCCGTACCAGCGGGTCGAAAGCCATGGCGCCGGTGCGCCACATGGCCCCCAGCCCCTCGACGAACGCCGCCTGGACGATGCCGTAGGCGGCACAGCCGGCGGCCAGCATCTGCTCGATCTCCGGCACCTTGGGGTGCTCCTGCAGGCGCGCGATGGCCACCACCAGGGTCGGCGCGCGCAGCGGCATGGCGCGCGCCTTGGCCAGCGCCTCGGGGCTGGCGTCGGGTTGCTCGGCGCTCAGCGCGCGGGCGAACAGCTCACCCAGTTGCTGGCGTGCCTCGCCTTCCACCGTGAGGAAGCGCCACGGGCGCAGCTGCCCATGGTCCGGCGCGCGCAGGGCGACGCGGAATAACCGCTCGAGCTGCCCGGCGCTGGGTGCCGGCTCGCCCAGGCGGGCATGGGATACACGATTGACCAGCGCTTCGTAGGCCTCCATGGGCTACCTCCTGTACACACAAGGACGGCCATTGTAATCGCAAAGGCTTCTCATCTGTCTGCTGAGGTGCGATCAGGGTGCTGCGTATCCGTGTAGGAGCGAGCTTGCTCGCGAAGGGGGCTCATCGGCGAACGCTGGTGTTCGTCCTGAGAGCGCCCTCTCCCTAACCCTCTCCCTGAAGGGAGAGGGGACCGTTCGGTGCGTTTTGGCAGTCCTGAGTCAGCCGGCAATTCCGAAGGCCTCCGGCTGAAACCATTCCTTCTCTCGGCACGGACAAACCCCCTCTCCCTTCAGGGAGAGGGCTGGGGAGAGGGAGCGGAGTCAATCTGAAACACGGGAGTCGCCGGCAAGCGCCGTTCGCGAGCAAGCTCGCTCCTACAGGGAGTCCAGCGATGCGCCCATCGTCAAGCCACCCGCTCCGGCGACGGCGTGACGATCGGCTGCAGGGGTGGCATCAGCGGCGGCAGGCCGTAGGCCGCCCGGGCCGCATCGCAGTTGGGGTTGTGCTGGCCGTCGAGCCAGGAGGCCTCGAACTCGCGACAGGTGCTGGAGCGGTGCTCGTAGACCGTGCAGCGCACGCCGCAGCCGACCTCGCCGAGCAACCCCACGCAGCGCACCGGCCTGGCCTCGGTGCCACGCATGGCGGCGTGGTGCGGGCTGACCTGCACCACCAGTTCGTCGGGCACGCTGCCGCCGGCGGAACGGCACTCGCCCCAGTAGAAGGACACACGGAAATGCGCGCAGCAGGCGCCACAGTTCAAACACGGATTGTCGATGGACATGATGTGCGAATGCACCAGAAGAAACCGGCGAGCGCCGGCGGGCTGCGCAGGATTCTAGCGATTCCGCCGCCGTTGTGAAGAGCCCTCCGGCGCGCTGCGCATCGCGCCGGGGGCAGGTACAATGGAGGGTTCATGTCCATCGAGTCCGCTTCATGGCGCTGCCGACACTACGCACCCTCGGATACATCATCGGCCTGTTCCTCATCACCCTGGCGGTGGCCATGCTGGTGCCCATGGCCACCCTGCTCTACTACCACCGCCCGCAGGAGCTCTCGCCCTACATCTGGTCGAGCCTGATCACCTTCAGCGCAGGCCTGGGGCTGGTCCTGCCGGGCCGGCCGGAGCAGGCCCACCTGCGCCCGCGGGACATGTACATGCTCACGGTCTCCAGCTGGGTGATCGTCTGCTTCTTCTCCGCCCTGCCCTTCATCATCGCCCGCCACATGAGCGTCACCGACGCCTTCTTCGAGAGCATGTCGGGCATCACCGCCACCGGCTCGACGGTGCTTTCCGGGCTGGACAACATGTCGCCGGGCATCCTCATCTGGCGCTCGATGCTGCACTGGCTGGGCGGCATCGGTTTCATCGGCATGGCGGTGGCGATCCTGCCGATGCTGCGCATCGGCGGCATGCGCCTGTTCCAGACCGAATCCTCGGACCGCAGCGACAAGGTCATGCCGCGCTCGCACATGGTTGCCAAGTACATAGTCGCGGTGTACGTCGGCATCACCATCCTCGGCACCCTGGGCCTGTGGTGGGCCGGCATGGGCCTGTTCGACGCGCTCAACCACGCCATGTCGGCGATATCCACCGGCGGCTTCTCCACCTCCGACCAGTCCCTGGCCAAGTGGCACCAGCCGGCGGTGCACTGGGTGGCGGTGGTGGTGATGATCCTCGGCAGCCTACCCTTCGCCCTCTACGTCGCCACCCTGCGCGGCCACCGCAAGGCGCTGCTCAGGGACAGCCAGGTACACGGCTTCATCGGCCTGCTGGTGTTCACCTGGCTGGTGATGGGCACCTGGTACGCCTTCAATTCCGACCTGTCCTGGCAGGACGCCTTCCGCATCGTCGCGGTGAACGTCACCTCGGTGGTCACCACCACCGGCTTCGCCCTGGGCGACTACAGCCTGTGGGGCCACTTCTCGATCATGGTGTTCTTCTACCTGGGCTTCATCGGCGGCTGCTCCGGCTCCACCGCCGGCGGCCTGAAGATCTTCCGCTTCCAGGTCGCCTACATCCTGCTCAAGGCCAGCCTGTACCAGCTCATCCACCCGCGCGCGGTGCTGCGCCAGAGCTACAACGGGCACCGCCTGGACGAGGAGATCGTGCGTTCGATCCTGACCTTCTCGTTCTTCTTCGGCGCCACCGTCGGCGGCCTGGGCCTGGCCCTGACCTTCCTCGGCCTGGACTGGATGACCGCGCTGACCGGCGCTGCCAGCACCGTCTCCGGCGTCGGCCCGGGCATGGGCCCGGTGATCGGCCCCTCGGGCAACTTCTCGTCTCTGCCGGACGCCGCCAAGTGGCTGCTGTGCGCCGGCATGCTCGCCGGGCGCCTGGAGATCCTCACCGTGCTGGTGCTGTTCACCCCAGCCTTCTGGCGCCACTGAGGCCCGTCAGCCGACGATGCCGGCGGCGATGTTGATGCTCAGGCCGAGGATCGCCGTGTTGTACAGGAAGCAGATGATCGACTGCGCCAGGGCCACCCGGCGCAGCTTCGGCGAGGCGATGGCCACGTCCGAGGTCTGCACGGCGACGCTGAGGGTGAAGGAGAAGTAGGCGAAGTCCCAGTAGTCCGGCTGCCACTCGCGGTCGGGGAACTGCAGCGGCGGCTGCCCGGCCGTGTAGTACATGCGCGCATAGTGCATGGCGAAGATGGTCCCGATGAGGAACCAGGAACCCAGCACCGTGCTGCCGGTGAAGGCATAGCGCAGCAGCTTCTCGCCGCCCTGCAGGTCGCGGGCGCCGGCCAGTTCGAAGACGATCGCCACCAGGCTGGCGATGGCCGCGGCGCTGACCAGCATCAGCACGGCCTCGGCGTTCTCGTCCTCGATGCCGGCCAGCCCGCGCACCTGCTCCGCCGTGGCGCCGTGCGCCAGCAGGGCGATCAGCGCCACGTACAGCCAGGCGCAGGCATTCCAGCCGACCAGGACGCGCATCAGCGGCGTCAGCCCGACGCAGGCCAGGGCCGCCAGCACGCCGCAGAGGATGGCGACGATCAGCCGCGGGTGGGCGCGTAGCAGGGTGAATTTCAGAGGCATGCGGGGGCTCCGGGGGCTCAGCTGGCTGCAGCCTAGCATGGCGCCCGCGCTTCAGTAGGGCGGCGGCCGCAGACGCTGGGCGAACTCGTCGAGCTGCTTCTGTTCCTGCTTGTCGGCCAGCAGGCGCGCCTCTTCGCGGTAACGCTCCACCAGCTTGCGCAGGCCTTCCAGGCGCGCGTACTTCTCGGCCCAGGTGGCGCGCGCCTTCTCCACCACGTCCTGGTGCCAGGCCAGGCTGCGGTTCTGCTGTTCCACGGCGCTTTCCAGCTGCGCCAGGAAGCGCTGGTAGTCCAGCAGCCACTGGCCGCTGACGCCCTGGCGGCCGCGGTCGATCCACTGCTGCTGGTAGTCGGCGCGGAAGCGCTCCAGCTCGGCCAGCTTGCGCTGCGCCTGGAGCAGCTGGCCCTGGGCCACGCCCAGTTGGCGCGCGGCCTCGCGCTCGGCCTTCAGGGCCATCTCCACCACCGGGGCCAGGCGGTCGGCGCGGCGGTTCATGGCAAGCGGACCTCAGGCATCATCCGCCGCACTCAACCGGCCTTGCCGGACAGCACGGCGTCCAGCAGCTGGGCGCTGTCCTCCAGGCTCTGGCTTTCGTTCAGGCCCTGGCGGAGGAACTGGCGCATCACCGGGAAGCGCTGGATGGCCAGGTCGGTCTCGGCGTCGCCACCGGCGACGTAGGCGCCGACGCTGATCAGGTCGC
Source organism: Pseudomonas sp. JH-2 (assembly GCF_036231725.1). Taxonomy (NCBI): domain Bacteria; kingdom Pseudomonadati; phylum Pseudomonadota; class Gammaproteobacteria; order Pseudomonadales; family Pseudomonadaceae; genus Pseudomonas; species Pseudomonas sp. JH-2. The sequence continues at coordinate 29,632 of NZ_JAZAQP010000006.1, forward strand.
GGCTCTGCTGGTAGCGCGACCACAGCTGCTTGAAGCGCTGGGCGTGCTGCAACTGCTCGGGGCTGACCACCTGGGGCATCACCCGGCTGATCGAGGCCTCGATGTCGATGGCCGGGTAATGGCCTTCCTCGGCCAGCCGGCGCGACAGCACGAAGTGGCCGTCGAGCACGCCGCGGGCGGAGTCGGCGATCGGGTCCTGCTGGTCGTCGCCCTCGCTGAGCACGGTGTAGAAGGCGGTGATGGAGCCGCCGCCCTTCTCGCCGTTGCCGGCACGCTCCACCAGGCGCGGCAGCCTGGCGAACACCGACGGCGGGTAGCCCTTGGTCGCCGGCGGCTCGCCGATGGCCAGGGCGATCTCGCGCTGGGCCTGGGCGAAGCGCGTCAGCGAGTCCATCAGCAACAGGACGTTCTTGCCCTTGTCGCGGAAGTATTCGGCGATGCGCGTGCAGTACATGGCCGCGCGCAGGCGCATCAGCGGCGCGTCGTCGGCGGGCGAGGCCACCACCACCGAGCGCTTGAGGCCCTCCTCGCCGAGGATATGCTCGATGAACTCCTTCACCTCGCGGCCCCGCTCGCCGATCAGGCCGACCACGATGATGTCGGCCTTGGTGTACTTGGTCATCATGCCCAGCAGCACCGACTTGCCCACGCCGGTGCCGGCGAACAGGCCCAGGCGCTGGCCGCGGCCGACGGTGAGCAGCGAGTTGATCGAGCGGATGCCGACGTCCATGGGTTCGTGGATCGGCTCGCGCTTGAGCGGGTTGATGGTCGGGCCGTCCATGGGCACCCAGTCCTCGGCGCGCATTCCGCCCTTGCCGTCCAGGGCCCGGCCGACGCCGTCGAGCACCCGGCCGAGCATGGACATGCCCATGGGCAGGCGGCCGCTGTCGGGCAGCGGCACCACGCGGGCGCCGGGGGCGATGCCGGCCAGGCTGCCGACCGGCATGAGGAAGATCTTGTTGCCGGAGAAGCCCATGACTTCGGCTTCCACCTGCACCGAGTGGTAGCCGCTGTCGTTGATCACCGTGCAGCGGCTGCCCACCGCCGCCTGCAGGCCCTCGGCCTCCAGGGTCAGGCCGACCATGCGCAGCAGGCGGCCTTCCACCACCGGCTGCGCCGGCAGTTTGGCGGCTTCCAGGTAGCCCTCCAGGCGTTTGGCGAAACTCACCCGGTCAAGGCGCATCGGGCTTGTCCAGGTCGATGTGCAGGTCCGGCTCCAGCGCGTGGGTGGCCTGCTCGCGCTGCTGTTCGAAGAGCTGCTTGGTGATCTGCGCCAGGCGCGTCTCGATGCTGGCGTCGATGCGCGAATGCTCGGTCTCGATGCGGCAACCACCGGGCAGCAGTTGCTCGTCCTCGAGGATGCGCCAGCTTTCCTCGTGGCGGTCGCGCAGTGCCTTGACCAGTTCGAAGTCCTGCGGGTTGACGTGGATACGCACGTTCTCGCTGCCCATCGGCAGTTGCTTGAGCGCCTCGCGCAGCACCTGGCGCAGCTGGCTGGAGTCGCCCTCCAGCTCGCGCTGGATGACCTGGTGCGCCACCTGGCCGACCAGCCTGACCAGCATCTGCTCGATCAGCAGGTCCTGCTCGGCGATGGGCTCGAACAGCTGGCCCATCAGCGTCTCCAGGCCGGCCAGGCGCTCCTGCAGCGCCGCCTCGGCCTCCTGCCGGGCCTTGAGCTGGCCGGCGTGGAAACCGTCCTTCTCGCCGGTGGCGAAGCCTTCGTTGTAGGCGTCCTGGCGGATCGCCTCCAGTTCCTCGAGCGTCAGCGGTTTGACTTCCTCGACGGGGACTTCCTCCACCGCCGGGGCTTCCGGCGCCTGCGGCTCGGGCTCGGGTTCCGGCGGCCGCTCCACCACCGGGTCGAAGCTGGGCAGCGCCCAGCGGTCGAAGCCGGCGACGTCGCGCGCGCGGATCAGGCCATCGTGTTCTTCCTTGGATTTCGCGGGGCCGCTCACTTAGATCATCTCCTCGCCACCCTTGCCGCCGAGGACGATCTCCCCGGACTCGGCCATGCGCCGGGCGATGGTGAGGATTTCCTTCTGCGCGCCCTCCACTTCGCTGACGCGCACCGGGCCGCGGGCCTCCAGGTCGTCGCGCAGCAGTTCGGCGGCACGCTTGGACATGTTGCGGAAGATCTTCTCGCGGATGCCCTCGTCCGAGCCCTTGAGGGCCAGCACCAGCACGTCCGAGGACACCTCGCGCAGCAGCGCCTGGATGCCGCGGTCGTCGACGTCGGCGAGGTTGTCGAAGACGAACATGAGGTCCTCGATCTGCCCGGAGAGGTCTTCGTCCACGTCGCGGATGGCGTCCATCAGGGCGCCCTCCATCGAGCTGTCGAGGTAATTCATGATGTCCGCCGCGCGCTTCACCCCGCCCATGGTGGTGCGGGTGGCGTTGGCGTTGCCGGCGAACTGCTTCTCGAGGATCAGGTTGAGTTCCTTCAGCGCCGAGGGCTGCACGGTGTTCAGCGAGGACACGCGCAGGACGATGTCCAGGCGCACCTTGTGGTCGAAGTGGCTGAGCACCTCGGCGGCCTGGTCCGGGTCCAGGTAGGCGACGACGATGGCCTGGATCTGCGGGTGCTCGTAGCGGATGACGTCGGCCACGGCGCGCGGCTCCATCCACTTCAGGCTGTCCAGGCCGCTGGTGTTGCCGCCCAGCAGGATGCGGTCGATGAGGTTGTTGGCCTTGTCCTCGCCCAGGGCCTGGGTGAGCATCTTGCGGATGTAGCCGTCGGCGCCGACGCCCAGGCTGGTCTGGTCGCCGACCACCTCGACGAACTCGCTCATCACCTGCTCGACCTGCTCGCGATGCACGTTGCGCATCTGCGCCATGGCCACGCCGACCCTCTGCACTTCCTTCGGGCCCATGTGCCGCAGCACCTGCGCCGCGTCGGTCTCGCCGAGGGACAGCAGGAGAATGGCGGCCTTGTCGACCTTGGTCAGTTTGGCGTTCAACCGGGTCTCGCTCATACCGCATCACTCATCGGAGTTGATCCAATCCTTCACTACCTGGGCCACGCGGCCCGGGTCCTGAGCCACCAGGCTCTTGATCGCGTTCAGCTGCGCATCGTACCCCTCGCTGGGGCTGGGCAACAGGATGCTCGGCGGGCCACCCAGGCTGACGCGGTCCTCGGCCAGTTCGCCGTCCAGGCCGGCCATCTCGCCCAGGGCCATGTCGCCGCCGGCGCCGGCCACCAGGGCCTTGCTCTTGTTGCCGGCGAGGTTGTTCAGCACCGGGCGCAGCACGCCGAACACCAGCACCAGGATGAAGACGATGCCCAGCACCTGCTTGACGATGTCCCAGAACCAGGGCTGCGAGTAGAACGGCGGCGAGGCGATCTCCAGGTTCTGCTCCGGGGCGAAGGGCGCGTTGATCACGCTGACGCTGTCGCCACGGCTGGCGTCGTAGCCCACCGCGTCCTGCACCAGGCGGGTGAAGCGCGCCAGTTCGTCGGCGCTCCAGGGCTTGTGGCTGACTTCGCCGGTCTTGGGGTCGGCGACCATGTGGTCGTCCAGCACCACGGCGACGGAAAGCCGGCGCAGGCGGCCCTGCTGCTGCTTGGTGTAGCTGATGGAGCGGTCCAGCTCGTAGTTGCGGGTGTTCTGCTCGCGCTTGTCGGTGGGGTACGGCGCCAGCACCGGACGGCCGGTCTTCGGATCGATGATGGTCTGGCCGTTGGCGTCCTTCAGCGGCTGGCCCGGGGCGACGAAATCGGCGCCGGCGCTCTTGCCGGTCTGCTGCGGCGCGCTGGCCGGGCCCGGCGGCTGGTTAGACAGCGCCCCCGGCACACCCTGCGGGCCGCTGCCGTTCTGGCGTTCCTCGTTGTTCACCTGCTCGCTGCGCAGGGCCGGCTGGTCCGGGTTGTAGGACTCGGCGGTGGATTCCACGGCGCTGAAGTCGACGTCGGCGGACACCTCGGCCTTGTAGCGGCCATCGCCCAGCACCGGCTGCAGGATGCTGTGCACGCGCTGGGTGAACATGCCTTCCATGCGCCGGCTGTAGTCGAACTGCTTGCCGGCCATGGTCAGTTCAGAAAGCTCCTGCTGGTCGGAGAGCAGGTTGCCCTTCTGGTCGACCACGGTGACCTGGGACTTGTCCAGCTCCGGCACGCTGGTGGCCACCAGGTTGACGATCGCCAGCACCTGGCTGGGCTCCAGGCTGCGCCCCGGGTACAGCTCGACCAGCACCGAGGCGGTGGGCTTGCGCTCGTCGCGGACGAACACCGAGCTCTTCGGGATGGCCAGGTGCACGCGCGCGCCCTTGACGTTGTTCAGGCTGGAGATGGTGCGCGCCAGCTCGCCTTCCAGGCCGCGACGGTAATTGGTCGCTTCCATGAACTGGCTGGTGCCCAGGGCCTGTTCCTTGTCGAGGATCTCGAAGCCGACGTTGCTGTCGGTGGGCGTGAGGCCGGCGCCGGCCACCTTGATGCGGGCGCGGCCGAGGTCGTCGGCCTTGACCAGCAGGGCGCCGGAATTGGGGTCGACCTTGTAGCCGATGTCGGCGGCGTTCAGCGTCTCGATCACCTTGTTGGCATCGACGCCGTTGAGGCTGCCGTACAGCGGCTTGTAGTCCGGCTGCTGCGACCACAGCACCATGCCGAAGCCGATGGCGATGCTCGCCGCCAACCCGACCAGCAGGCCGACCTGGCGCAGCACCGGCATCTCGGCGAGGTTCTCGAGGAACTGCAGGCCCATCAGCGGCTTCTTCAGCATTTCGGCTGCGCCGGCTTTGGCGGGGACCTGGTTGTCTACAGTGGCTTCGGCCATGAACTATCTACCTACCCCGTGGCTCAGATGGGCATCTGCATGATGTCCTGGTAGGCCTGGACCAGTTTGTTGCGCACCTGGGTCATGGCCTGGAAGGACACGCTGGCCTTCTGCGAAGCGATCATCACGTCGGTCAGGTCGACGTTGCTCTGGCCCACCTCGAAGGCATTGGCCAGCGCAGTGGCGGCCTGCTGGGTGGAGTTCACCTTGTTCACCGCCTGGCCGAGCATGTCCGAGAAGCTCGGCGCACCCTCCACGGCCGCCGGCGCCGACGTCGCCGGCTTGGCCTTGGCCATGGCGTCCATCTGCATGGAGCGCATTTCCAGCAGCAGGCGATTGAACTCGATACCCTGACTCATTTGCTTTCCCTCTGACTACGGGCCGTGGCTTTTTTGACGCCGCGGCGCTTTGGCATAGGGGATTGCAACAAGGGTGCCAGGTTTCAGGGGGGACTTGCAGGGTATGGCTATTGGGGTCAAGAGCCCCTCACCCCAGCCCTCTCCCGGAGGGAGAGGGGGCCGTTCGGCGCGGCGATAGGTAATGGTTTTCTCCTGACGCACAGGGTGTGGCCGGCACCCATGTTTCAGGCTGAATGCCTTCATTCGCACGGCAGAGGAGGAGCCCCCTCTCCCTCTGGGAGAGGGCTGGGGTGAGGGTGCTTCAACCAGACTCCAGCACCAACAGAATCGCCTCCAACACCCCTTCCGTCCGCACCAGCACATCATGATTCCAGAACCGCAGCACCTGCAGCCCCTGGGCCTTCAACCAGGCGTCCCGCTCGATATCCGCGACGCATCCCAGGTGCTGCCCACCATCCAGCTCCACCACCAACCGCCGCTCATGGCAGTAGAAATCCACGATGTATCGCTCCAGTGGCACCTGACGCCTGAATTTCCAGCCGAGTAGCCGACGGTCCCGCAGACGACTCCACAACAACCGCTCCGCGTCGGTTTGCCGACGCCGCAGTTCCCGGGCAAATTCCGCTGGCTTCGACATGCCCTGCCCCTTCCTCCAGGGAAAAGCAGAACCCTGCGCCACCCACTGCCGTCACGACTGCCGGCAAGCGCTGAAACCACCTCGGGAATCCCCCTTGCGACACAAAGAAAAGGCCCGCGAACAGCGGGCCCGAACAGGGGAAACCGGCGCCACTCAACTGGCGTACAAGTAGGCCTCCACATCCATCCCCGCATCGCGCATCTGCGCCAGCTTGTAGCGCAGGGTGCGCGGGCTGATGCCCAGGCGTTCGGCGGCTTCCTTGCGGCGGCCGCGTTCGCTGCGCAGGGTGTCGATGATCATCTGGAACTCGCGGCGGCGCAGGTCTTCGCCCAGGCCGCCGGCGGTGTCCGCCGCCGCTGTCGGAATTCCGGCGCTGCTGGCGGCCGCCACGGGGGCGGGCTGCACCAGGGGGATCACGGGTGCTGCGGGCGCCATGCCGATGGGGGCGTTCAGGCACAGGTCCAGGGCGCGGACCTGGCCGCCCTGCTGCAGGATCAGCGCGCGCTGGATCGCATTGTCCAGCTCGCGCACGTTGCCCGGCCAGGGGTGCGTCAGCAAGGCGTCACGGGCGTCGGCGGCCAGGCTCAGCGTGCCCAGGTTCATCTTCTTCACGTACTTGGCCAGCAGGCGCTCGGCCAGCGGCAGGATGTCCGCCGGGCGCTCGCGCAGGGCGCGCCAGGCCAGGGGGAAGACCGACAGGCGATAGTACAGGTCCTCGCGGAAGCGCCCCGCCGCCACCTCGCCGAGCAGGTCGCGGTTGGTGGTGGCCAGCACGCGGATGTCCAGCTCGATCGGCTTGCGTGCGCCCACGCGCTCCACCTCGCGCTCCTGCAGCACGCGTAGCAGCTTGGCCTGCAGCGCCAGGGGCATCTCGGAAATCTCGTCGAGCAGGATGGTGCCGCCGTCGGCCAGCTCGAACTTGCCCGGCTGCGCGGCGATGGCGCCGGTGAAGGCGCCCTTCTCGTGGCCGAACAGGGTGGCCTCGAGCATGTTGTCGGGAATGGCCGCGCAGTTGATGGCGATGAAGGGCTTGTTGGCGCGCGGCGACTGCTGGTGGATGTAGCGCGCCAGCACCTCCTTGCCGGTGCCGGACTCGCCGGAGATCAGTACGGTGGAATCGCTGCGCGCCACCCGTGCGGCCAGTTCCAGCAGCTGGCGGCTGGCCGGTTCCACGGCCACCGGGCCCTCGCCTTCGGCGACGGGCGCCTGGCCCTGGGCGTGGCGGGCCACCAGTTCCAGCAGCACCTTGGGCTCGAAGGGTTTCACCAGGTAGTCGGCGGCGCCCTGGCGCATGGCGTCGACGGCACGCTCGACGGCGCCGAAGGCGGTCATCAGCAGTACCGGCAGTTGCGGGTAGCGGGCGCGGATCAGGCCGAGCAGCTGGTGACCGTCCATGCCGGGCATGTTGACGTCGCTCACCACCAGGCCGAAGGCCTCGCGCTGCAGGGCGACCAGGGCCGCCTCGGCGCTGTCCACGGCGGTGAACTCGCAGCCGCCGATCAGCAGGGTATCGGAGAGGGCTTCGCGCAGGGCGCGGTCGTCTTCGACGAGCAGGATTCGGGCGGGCATGGGGTTATTCCTTGTGTTCACGGACGGGCGCCGCGATCAGCGGCAGGACCAGGCTGGCGCAAGTGCCGCGGCCCGGGCGCGAGTGCAGGCGCAGTTCGCCGTGGTGCGCCTTGGCCACGGCCTTGACCACCGCCAGGCCGAGGCCGGTACCAGTGGTCTTGGTGGTGAAGAAGGGCTCGCCAAGGCGCGCCAGGGTGGCGGCGTCCATGCCCGGGCCGCTGTCGCTGATGGCCAGGCGCAGGCTGTCGCCGCGGGCGTAGAGGTGGACTTTCAGGCGCACGTCCTGGCCGCCGGCCTGGATGGCGTTGTGCAGCAGGTTGAGGACGCTGCCGACCAGGGTGTCGCGGTTGCACAGCAGTTCGCCGCCGCGCACGTCGCACTGCCAGCGCAGCTGCAGGCCGGCGACGTGGGCCTCGGCGGCGGCGCGCAGGCTGGCGAAGAGTTCCGCCGGGCTCAGGCGGTCCGGCAGCGGCAGCTCGCCACGGGCGAACACCAGCATGTCGCGTACCTGGTTCTCCAGCTCCTGCAGGCGCTCCTTGAGGCGCCCGGCGAAGCGTTGCTGCTGCTCCAGCGGCAGCGCCTGCTCGCTCAGGTGGCCGGCATAGAGCATGGCCGCGGACAGCGGCGTGCGGATCTGGTGGGCCAGGGAGGCGACCATCCGGCCCAGGGCCGAGAGCCGCTCGTGGCGGGCCAACTGGTCCTGCAGGCGGCGGGTCTCGGTGAGGTCGTTGAGCAGCACCAGTTGCCCGGGCTCGCCGTTCAGCGAGCGGGTGGCGATGGACAGGCGGCGCCCGTCGCGCAGGGAAATCTCGTGGCCGTCGTCCTTGCGCGGCGCGAAGCAGCGGGCGATGACCTGGCGCCACAGCATGCCCACCAGGGGCTGGCCGAGCAGGCCGCGGGCCGCCGGGTTGGCTTCGCGCACCACGCCCTGGCCGTCGATGACGATGACGCCGCCGGGCAGCAGGTCCAGCAGGCTCTGCAGGCGGTTGGCCAGGCGTTCCTTCTCCGCCAGCTCCTGCATGCGCTGGGCGCTGACCAGGGCCAGCTGTCCCTTCAGTTCGCTGACCCGCGCCTCCAGCATGCTGTACGACTGGTTCAGCTGGGTGGACATCTGGTTGAACAGGGCGAAGGCCTGGTCGAGGCCGGCGCGGCCGTTCTCCTCCAGGTGTTCGCTGGAGTCCGGCTGGGGCTGCTGGGGTACGGCTGGCATCATGCTGTCTCTCTTCCATCCGACGTCGTGAAAGCGTCGGCTGGCAGAGTCTTAGCAATCTGCGTGCCTAAAAATTAGTCCTTTATTTTCAGGCACTTGCAAAAAGCCCAAGGCAAGTGGCGTCAATCCTCCGCCACTTCCTCCTCGCGACGGCTCATGCCGTACTTGCGCATCTTCTCCACCAGGGTGGTGCGGCGGATGCGCAGGCGCTCGGCGGCGCGGGCGACCACGCCGTTGGCGTCGTCCAGGGCCTGCTGGATCAGCCCCTGCTCGAGGTTGGCCAGGTAGTCCTTGAGGTCGATGCCCTCGGCCGGCAGCATCGCCGGCGAGTCCAGGCCCGGCAGCCCGGCGGTGATGGCGGCGCGCTCTTCCAGTTCCTCGCGCAGGCTGCTGGCGAGTTGCTCGTCCTCGTCGTCGACGTGGCGGAATTTCTTCGGCAGCTCGCCGACGCCGATCACCCCGTAGGGGTGCATGATCGCCAGGCGCTCGACCAGGTTGGCCAGTTCGCGCACGTTGCCCGGCCAATCGTGGCGGCACAGCGACATGATGGCGGCGGAGTTGAAGCGGATGGAGCCGCGCTTCTCGTGCTCCATGCGCGAGATGAGTTCGTTCATCAAGAGCGGGATGTCTTCCACCCGCTCGCGCAGCGGCGCCATCTCGATGGGGAAGACGTTGAGGCGGTAGTACAGGTCTTCGCGGAAGCCACCGTCCTCGATCATCTTCTCGAGGTTCTTGTGGGTGGCGGCGATGATGCGCACGTCGACGTTCTGCGTCTTGTTGCTGCCCACGCGCTCGAAGGTGCGCTCCTGCAGCACGCGCAGCAGCTTGACCTGCATCGGCAGCGGCATGTCGCCGATCTCGTCGAGGAACAGGGTGCCGCCGTTGGCCAGTTCGAAACGCCCGGCGCGGCTGGTGATGGCGCCGGTGAAGGCGCCCTTCTCGTGGCCGAACAGTTCGCTTTCCAGCAGCTCGGCGGGGATCGCCCCGCAGTTCACCGGCACGAAGGGCGCGTCGCGGCGCTTGGAGTGGTAGTGCAGGTTGCGCGCCACCACTTCCTTGCCGGTGCCAGATTCACCGAGGATCAGCACGCTGGCGTCGGTGTCGGCGACCTGCTGCATCATCTGCCGCACCTGCTGGATGGCGCGGCTGGTGCCGACCAGGCTGCGGAACAGGTTGGGCTCGCGCTGGCGGCCGCGCTCGCGGGCCTGGTCGTACATCTCGCGGTAGACCTGGGCGCGGTGCAGGGAATCGAGCAGCTTGTTGTAGCTGGGCGGCATCTCCAGGCTGGCCAGCACGCGGCGGCGCAGCTCTTCCGGCCAGTCGTTGGGCGCCGGTTCGCCGATCAGCAGCACCGGCAGGTATTCGTCCCAGGCCGCGAGCTGCTTGAGCAGCTCCAGGGCGCCAGCCTTGTGCTCGACGCTGCCGAGCAGCACGCAAAGCACGCCGCGGCTGCCGTTGGGCAGGTCGTCCACCGCCAGGCGCCAGTCGCGGCTGCGGCAGGACAGCTGGTCCTCGCCGAGGAAGTTGAGGATGGTGGAGAGTTCGCGGCAACGCTCCAGGTCGTCGTCAATCAGCAGAATCTTGGTTTCACGCCACATATTGCTCTTGTCTTCCGAAGGCATGTGGGCCGGCGAACGGCAACGGAGAGGGGCGGAAACAGGCCGCCATCATTTAGCCACCAAGTAAAGTCAAAATTGTGGCAGGAGTCAAATTTATGGCGTGATTTATTCGTTGTTTCCGACGGAAGAACTTACCTGCTGGAACGAACGGCGGCAATGCCGGAAACGGGGGGTCGCGCCGAACGGGCGACCCGCGGGGCTCAGCCGAAAAGCTGATAGACCTTGGCGCCCTTGTGCGACCGATTGACGCGGATGATCTCCTCGGCCACGCCCTGGCGCTGGCGGGTGACTTCCTGGACCAGTTCGCGGTACAGCATGAGCAGCCCTTCGAGGCTGCGCTTGAGCTCGCTGTCGTCGTCCAGCGGCTCGTGCATGGCGGCATCCACGTGCTGGCGGCACTCCAGGTCCAGCCGGGCGATGGCTTCCCAGTCCTGCTCCGCCAGGGCGGTTCCCAGGGCGGTGCGGGTTCGTTCGATACGCTCGACGGCGAGGGTCATGCTTCGTGTCTCCTGGTGGGGCGGTATTACTGCGGGATACCGTCCCAGCCTTCCTTGATGCTGCGAAGCAGGTTGGCCACTTCGTCGAGCATATGTTCGTCGTTCTGCCGGTTGGCCTCAAGCAGGCGGCGGCCCATGTAGATGTACAGGGCGTTCAGGCGCTCGGCATAGTCGCCGCCGGCCTCGAGGTTCAGCCCGTCGCGCAGGCCGCCGATGATGGCCACGGCCTTGCCGATCAGCTGGCCCTTCTCCGCCATCTGGCCGCGCTGCATGGCGCCACGGGCCTGGGCGATGCGGCTCAGGCCGCCTTCCATGAGCATCTGGATCAAGCGGTGCGGACTCGCCTCGTGGAGCTGTGCCTGGACACCCACGTTCTGGTATTGGCGAAGCGCTGCCATCGCATTCATTTCGAGATCCCCTGGTGTGGAAGGTTTCATATCCGATGTCCAGGGTATCGGCGCGGCGGCGCCAGACTTTAATCGCGAATTGCGTCTACCTCGGCCGCTGCCGGGCGGCTAAGCGCCGCCCGCATCAGTCGTCGGAGCTCTTGTTCAGCGCGTTCAGCGTGGTCATCACGCTGCTGCTGGTGGCGTTGAGCTGGGCGACCAGGCTGTCCATGGCGTTGTACTTGGCGTACAGGATGTCGGTCAGCTTGGCGGTGCGGTCGTCCAGGTCAGTCTGCTGCTTCTTCAGGCTGCTGATGGTGGAGTTGATCGAGTCAGTCTGCTGGTCGAGGATGCCGTTGGTCTTGGCATAGCTGTCGACGGCGTTGTACATGCGCTTGAGGAAGCCGTCGCTGCCGGTGAAGAAACTCTGGATGTTGCCCGAATAGGTCTCCAGCCCCTTGCTCAGCTTGCTGCTGTCGACGCTCAGGGTGCCATCCTTCTGACTGGTGATGCCGAGCTGCGACAGCACCTGCAGAGTACCGCTGCTGCTGGACAGGTTGACGAACTCGTTGCGCAGACTGTTGAGCAGGGTGCGGGTGGTGGCGTCACTGGACAACGGCCCCGCACTGGTACTGGTGGTACCGTCCTCGTTGGTGGTGGTGGTGATGTCCGTCAGACTGGAGATCGACTTGATCATCGTGTTGTAGGCGTCGACGAACTTCTGGATGTTGGCGGTCAGGTCGTCGGTGTTGGTCGCCACCGTCACGGTGGAGCTGCCGGTCGTCAGCAGGTTGAAGGTCACGCCGCTGACGGCCTTGTCCAGGGTATTGCTGGAACTGGTCATCGACAGGCCGTCGAGCTTGAACTCGGCATCGCCGGCCTGAACCAGATAGCCGCCGGTAGAGCTGCTGTAGGCTGCCGAGCCGTCGATCGCCAGCTTGCCCAGGGTGCTGTCGCCCGAAGCCTTGACGCTGATATCGGTGCCGGCGCCGGTGGTGGTGGAGCTGAGCACCAGGCGCGAGCCGCTGGAGTCGGTGACGATGTTGGCGGAGATGCCGCTGGTGGAACTGAGCTTGTTGATGTTGTCGCGGATGGTCGACAACGAATCGCCAGCGGACACCGTCACGTAATAGTTGCTGCTGCCTTGGCTGAGGGTAAGACGACCGGCGCCGAACTTGTCGGAGCTACCGACGTACTGGCTGGCCACCTTGGAGGCGGTCGCCAGCTTGTCGACTTCCAGGGTGTAGGTACCGGCGGTGGCCGAAGCGCTGGCGGTGGCAGTCGCTTTCGTCTCGTCCGACGAAGTCGCCTTGAGCCCGGAGAAGGAGTCGGCGGTGTTGAGCGTCGCCACGGCCAGCTGGAAGGTCGAGAGCGCGCTCTTGAGCGAGCCCACGGCGGACAGCTGGGTGGTGCTCGACTTGGTGAGGTTGGTGATCTGCGTCTGCTTGGCACTGGTCTGTGCCTTCACCAGGGCGCTGACGATCGAGTCGATGTCCAGGCCGGACCCCAGGCCGGTAGAGGCGATGCTGCCCGACGAGGAAGAACTGATCGTAGTCATTGCCGCGCTCCTTTAAACGGTTTCTTGACGCAATTGCTCGTGCCAGAGCCTTCGAGCAAGAAGCAGGCCAGCTTCTAGGCCTGCTCCCGGAACAGCAGGTTGCCGGCTTCCTTGATGCTCTCCGCCAGCTTCACCGCGACCTCCGAAGGAATCTGCCGGATCACGTCGCCACTGGTGCTGTCCACCACCTTGACCACGGTGATGCCCGACTCCTGGTCGACCGAGAACTCCAGGTTGCGGTGGATGACCTGGGCATTGCTGCGCAGGCTGTCCAGCGCACGGTCCAGGGTAGCCTTGTCCGGCGCAGCCTGGGTGCTGCCGGTGGACGGCGAGCCCTTGCCGTCGACGGCAAGGGTTTTGCCGCTGGCCGCGATGGGCGTGGCCGCCTGGGCCTGGTCCGCCCTGGCGGGGGCGCCCAGTCCGATCGTAGAGAAAGTCACGCTCATCATCGACTCCTCATTATTCTGGACAAATGCAGGAAGGGCGCAGTGCGCCCTTCCTTCGTATCAACCGCCGATGACCTTACTGCAGCAGCTTGAGTACGGCAGAGGGCAGCTGGTTGGCCTGGGCCAGTACAGCGGTGGCTGCCGACTGCAGGGTCTGCTGCTTGGTCATCTCCGCCGTTTCCGCGGCGAAGTCGGCATCCTGGATCGTACTGCGTGCCGAGGTGGCGTTCTCCGCGATGTTCTGCAGGTTGGAGATGGTGCTGTCCAGACGGTTCTGTACCGCACCCAGGGCCGAACGCTGGGTGTCGATCTGCTTCAGGGCATCGTCGATCACCTGGATCGCGGCCTGGGCCTTGTCGGCGGTGCCGATGTTCAGCGACTGCACGGTCTGGCCGGAAGCCACGGTGGCGGTGCCGCCGGTCAGGGTACCGCCCGCGGTGACGGTGATGTCGTCCTGCGAGGTGACCTTGATGCTGCTGCCACTGGCGACCGCGGTGATGCCGCTGACGTTGGTGTTGATCGAGGCGACGATGTCGTTGAGGCTGGCGCCCTTGGCGTAGTCGACTTCGACGCCGTTGACGGTGATGCTGCCCGAGGCGGCGGCGGTGGTGGTGTCGTTGACGCCGGTGACCGCGATGGTGCCGCTGGCCAGGGTGTAGCTGCCGTTCAGGGCCTTGGCGCTCATGTCGTTCAGGGTGAAGCTGACGGTTTCGTTGGCGTTGGCGCCGACCTGGAAGGTCATGGTGCCGTTGGTGCCAGCCTTGCCGTTGAGCAGGGTCACGGCGGTGCTGCCGCCACCGAAGGTGGTGGTTTCGGAGATACGGGTCAGTTCGGCGGTCAGCGACTTGAACTCCTGGTTCAGCGAGGTGCGGTCGTCTTCGCTGTTGGAGCCGTTGGCGGACTGCACGGCCAGGACACGCATGCGTTGCAGGATGTTGGTGGATTCCTGCAGGGCGCCTTCAGCGGTCTGGGCGATGGAGATGGCGTCGTTGGCGTTGTCCACTGCCTTGTTCAGGCCGTTGATCTGGCTGCTCAGGCGGTTGGAGATCTGCAGACCGGCGGCGTCGTCCTTGGCGCTATTGATGCGCAGGCCGGTGGAGAGCCGGGTCATGGCAGTGTTCAGGTTTTTCGAGGCGTTGTTCAGGTTCTTCTGAACGGTCAGCGAAGAGATGTTGGTATTTACGGTAAGGGCCATGACGAGATCCTCGTGGATAGGCGACTGCTTTCAGTTGGTTCCTGGCCCTTGGCTAGTGCCGCCCGGTATGGCCTGGAGAACCTTCGTTAGGGTTATCGTCCGTGGCGGATTTTGCTTTAGGGCGATTTTCGATTTTTTTTCAAGCCCCTCTTGCATCTTGCCCCAGGAAAATGCTGAAAGCCCCGCTTGGCGGGGCTTTCAGCATTCAGGCAGCGGTACCCGGGCGCTCAGTCCGGCTGCCAGGCGCGATGCCAGGCCTGCAGGTTGTCGCCCTGCAGCATCCAATCGCTGCGCACCTTCTCGCGCAGGCTGTCGCCCATGCGGGCGGTGGCGTCGAGGTCGTCCAGGTGCATGCGGATCGCCTCCACCCAGTCGCGGAAACGGTTCTTCACCCGGGTGGCCGGCAGGTCGCCGGCATAGGCGCGGTTGTCGCTGCACACCACCGGGAAGCCGCAGGCGCCGTACTCCAGCAGGCGCAGGTTGCTCTTGCACTGGTTGAACAGGTTGTCTTCCAGCGGCGCCAGGGCAAGGTCCAGGTCCAGGCTGGCGAGCTTGGCCGGATACAGGTGTATCGGCAGGCCCGAGTGGAACTCATGCACGTACGGGCGAATCTGCTCCGGGCACATGCCGAAGAAGACCCACTCGACCTCGTTGGCCAGCTCCTTGACCACGTCGGCGATCAGTTCGAGGTCACCGGTGTGGCTGACGCCACCCGCCCAGCCTACCCGCGGCTTCGCCGAACGCCGCCGCTGGCTCGGCTGCAGGCCGCCCCACCAGCCGGGAGCCAGGCGGTTATAGGCGACACGGATATCCGGATGCAGGTCGGAGAAGGCCTCGGCCAGCGCCTCGGTGGAAACCACGAAGCGGTCGACGTAGCCCAGGCCGCGGCGCAGGGAGCGGAGAATGTCCTTGGGCATGTGCTCGCGGTGCTGGTTCTTCAACGGCAGGTTCGGCAGGTAGTCGTCGAGTTCGTAGACCTTGAAGGCACGGGAGAAGGCCTTCATGCGGCGCATGGCATCCAGGCGCTCGTCACCGATCTGGCGCTGCAGCAGCACCACGTCCGGGGAGAAGCGCTCCAGGTCGGCGACGTGCAGCAGGCCGTGGGTCACCACGCCTTCGATCAACCCCTGCTCGCGCTGCGCCAGGAACGGCTGGATGACCCGGTAGTGGCCGCAACCGAAGGTGTCGGCAAAATGTGCCAGTACCGTCGGCAGCGGTTGCCAGGCCAGGGGGCGGAAGGTCAGTTGGGTGTCGGTGAGGACGAAGCCCCCACGGGCGCGGACCAGGGAGAAGTTCGGGTTGTATGCGGGGTCGCGAGCCAGACGTGGCAGCCAGCGAGCGTAGAAGGCGTCCTGCAGTTCCGTCGGCTCGGCTTCCAGGGCCTGGTTGTGCAACAGGGTTGCGTGGGGCGTCCAGACGATCAGGTAACCGGAGGCACCGGTGCGCAGGCAGAGGTCGACATCGGCGCCACGCTCGGCGAAGTCGCCCTCATCGAGGCCACCCAGTTCGTCGAACAGTGCCTTGCGGATCATCAGGCAACCATCGGAGACCGCACTGTAGTTCTGTGCCACCTGCAGGCGGTTCATGTAGCCGGTGGCGTTCATGTCCTCGCCGATGAAGGCGTGCCCGGCGATGCCGCGCAGGCCCAGCACCAGCCCGGCATGGGTGATGCGCCCCTCGCCATCGACCGTGCGCGCGCCGACGATCCCCACTTCGGGACGCTGCGCCTGGTTGACCAGTTCGCCCAGCCAGTCGCCCTGGAAGACCGCGGCCTCCGGGCGCAGCAACAATAGGTAGTCGCCACGCGCATGAGCGGCAGCCAGGTTCTTCAGCCGCGCGTCGGCCAGCGGCTCGCCCGAGCGCAGCACACGGACGCGCTCGGCGGCCATCTGCTCGACGCCCTCCAGCCACTGGCGGGTGGCCGGGTTCTCGCTGGCGTTGTCCACCAGCAGGATTTCGTAGTTGGGGTAGGCCGTGTGCTCGAGGAGGCTCATCACGCAACGCTGCACGGCGGCGAGCTGGTCGCGCAGGACGATGAGGATGGACACCGGCGGCTGTGCCGCATGACCGTAGTCGATGTGGTAGCGCCCCGGCAGATGGCTCTGCACCCGCGCCTGCCCGTAGCCGCGTGCGGCGAGATGACGCTGCAGGGTGCGCTCCTCGTCGGGGTTGGCCTGCAGGCTCGGCGCGGCGGTCGACAGCAACGGCTCGGACAGGTGCGCCAGGCCATCGAGGCCGCCCTGCTCCACCAGGCGCAGCAGCAGGTCCAGTTCCAGCGCCCGAGGATACTCCCCGTCGAAACCGCCCATCTCGAGGATGGCCTCGCGGTTGAACAGGCAATGGCGCGCCTGGGAGGTGGGGAAGCTGATCAGCAGGTCGAGGTTGAAATCCGGACGCATGGCCGGCCCTTCGCGGCCATCTTCGCCACGCAGCACCAGGTCGGTGGATACCGCGCGGCAACCGCCCGCCCCCATCAGTTCGAGGCCGGCGACCATCAGCCCGGACGCGGTGAAGAGGTCACCGGCGCCAGCCAACACCACCCAGTGGGCGGTGCTGCTGCGCAGCGCCTCGTTGACTGCGGCGGCCAGGCCATCGCCCCCCACAGGCTGATGGCGCAGGCGAAGCCCGCTATCCACGGCCTGCGCCTGGGCGCCCAGCAGCGTCACACTGACATTCGGGTAGAGTTCGGCGGCCGCCGCCAGGCTGTCGAGCGTCGCCTGCAGCGCTGCGCTATCCCCGCCTACCGGCAACAGCACATCTATATGCACGCCCAGGCCATTGGCCCGCAGGTGCTCATCGATCAGCCGCCTCTGGATCGGGCTCGGCTTGCGTGCCACCAGCCACTCATCGAAGCGCTCGGTCATTTCGCTCAGGGCATGGGCCTGGCGCAAGGCGGCAAGCAGGTCGACGCGCTCCGGAGCTTGTTCCCGATGCAGCGGCGAAACACCAACCAACTGGTCGCCACCCTCGATGTACCAACCCAGGTCACGCACGGCCTGGCGGAAGTCCTGGTGCCCCTTGTCACCGATGCCCGGCTTGTCACGGCCGAGCTGGCTGAACTGCTCGCGGGAGACGCGGAAGTCCACCAGGGGGGCGGAGAGGAACGCCAGGTCCCCCTTCTGCAGCAGCTTGACATAGAGCGCAAGGTCGCCCACCCAGCGGATGGGTACGCCATTGAGCGCCATGACCTGGTCGCCGAACGCTGCCACCGCCTCGCGGCGGCACAGCACGGTGCTGGGCTCGCCGATGAAGTTGACCGTGTGTTCGGCCAGGAACGACGTCAGGCCGATACCATCGACCAGCGCATCCTCCACGAACGGCAATGCGGTGGCCAGGATGTCCGGCAGTTGACGCCCCTGATCGTCGATGCGCCGCCGCCGCGAACTGACCAGCTCAATCCCCGGCCGCTCCCGCATGGCGTCGACCATGCGTTCGACGCACTCCGGATGCAAGACGTCGTCGTCATACAGGAACTTCAGGTATTCGCCGCTGGCCAGGCTGACGCACTTGGCCAGGTTCTTCGATTCGTGCAAGCGCGTCTCGTTGTACGAGTAGTGCACGGGGAAATCGAGAATGCCGCGGTACTCGTCCACGACCGCCCGGACTTCGTCCGTCCGGCAGTCATCGCAGATCACCAGCTCCAGCGGGCGATAGGTCTGATCCTGCAGGCTCTGCAGGGCCTCCTTGAGGTAGGCCGCCTTGTAGGCCGGCATTACGACGCTGACCAGCGGGTTGATATCGTTGGGTTGGTTCACCATCACACCTCAACTTGGCTTCAGGCAATCCGCGGGCACCATGCCCACGGCTTGCGAATTGAACTCGTCAGAACAGCAGGTCCATCGCATCCACATCGAATACGGGAATGCCATGGCGTCGGGATACGTCCAGACGTTCGGGAAAATGGTTGTCGATGAAGATCGCCGGCGCGCGCACATGGTCGGACTTGGGCTCGCCTTCACGCAGATGGACGATCCGTTCGAACATCGTCAACGGGATATGCGCCGCTTCCAGGGTGGCCGTCAGATCACCGGCATGGCGCGTGAGCAGCACCAGCCGCTTGTCCAGTTGCAGCAACCGGTAGGCAAGGCGCATCGCCTGTGGGTTGGCGCGGCCGGCGCACACTAGGGTGTCGTCCAGGTCCAGGTAGCAGGTATCGAAGTCGTAATCGAGCACCGCCTTGTTCTCCAGGCGGCGTTCGACCAGTTGCAGGCGCGGCTCCGGCAACAGCAGCAAGTCTCGCCCGAGGTAGTCCTGCACGGCCAGCAATGGCAGGTTGACGCCAAGGGCGCGCGCCACGACCGAGCCGGTGGACAAGCGACTGCTGAACTCCAGCAGTTTCCAGTCGCCCTGGCGGTCCCGGCGAACCTGGAAGAACCAGGGCCCGCGCAGGGCGAGCCGGGCGTTGAGCGTGGTGGCAATGTCGTTCAGTTGCGTATCGGTGGGCCGAGGTCCCGAGCGCATGGCGATGCCGCCCACCACACGCTCGCGGGAACGCGCCCCGACATACAGCAGCTGGCCGCGGTGACTGGTGAAGCAATCGACGGTCAGCTCCTCGCCCGGCAGGTACTCGCAGACCAGCGGTTGCTGCACGACAGCCAGCGCCACGGCCAGTTCATCGGCATCGGCGACCAGGGTCACCCCCTGCCCGCCCTGCCCCTGGTCGGGCTTCACCACCACGGGCCAGGCCTCCACGGCCGCGGCATTGGCATATCGACGCGGCCCCCACGGCGTATCGTCCAGCAACTCATAGGTCAACGATTTGCGCCGGGCGATGCGCGCCGTTCGAGCGTCGCCGTTGACCAGTTGCACGCCAAGGCCTTCGACACGGGGCGCCAGGTAGTCCTGCACGCTGTCGTGGGTGGCGAACACCAGGTCGATGTTCCACTGCGCCAGCAAGTGCGCGAAGCACTCATCGAAGGTCGCATCGGCAATGTTGGGCAAGTGTGCGTGCCGGACATAGGCCTGCTCGCCGTGGTCGACACGGCTGGAGGCACCGTGCAGCTCGACGTGCAGCGAGTGCTCCAGGGCACGGGCGATCTCCAGCCCCACTTCGGTGCCGCAGGGAAACACCAATACCCGGACCTTGCTCATTCCGACGGCGCCAGGTGATGGTCGGCGAAGTATTGGGAAATGCATTCGCCGATAGCCGGATCGCGGTAGAAGAACACGTAGCGCTTGCGCGGGCCGCCAGTACTCATCTTCAGCGCGATGGCGGGGGTGCGGAAATCAACCTTCACGCCGAAGCGCCTGCCGATCTCGATGAGCGAGCGACCGGAATAATAGGAGGTGTGCCCTTCTTCGAACGGATAGGTGACAGTCTCCAGCGGCAGGCCATCGCGCAGGTTGGTACTGGCGATGACCAGCCCGCTATCGCGCACTTTGTGCAGCAGGTTGGCGAAGTCCTCGTCCAGGTCGGTGAAATGCTCCACCACCTCGCAGGCGACCATCAGGTCGAATTCTGCCTCGCGTGAATCGAAGGGGACGAAATCCAGCGCTTCCTGGAAATTGCCCAGGTCGGATACGGCGACCCTGGAAACCGGCAACTGCTGCTGGATCAACGCATGGTCCTGCGACAAGCCGGCGCCATAGACCACCACATCGGGAGCGAAGGCTTCGCCGAAGTGATTCCGCAGGATTTCGAGCCCCATCTCCGCCATGCGGTACTCACGGCGCGGCGTGACCCCATCGCCGGCCCGTACGCTGGTCTCGGGCTGGCTGCCGGGGTCGAAGGGAGCGCTACGGTAGTCATGGGTATTGCCCGGATTGCCTGCATAGCCGCAGCAGCCGCAGATCACGAAGTCGCAGGTCTTGCCCAGCCACTTCTGGATGGTGCAGGTAACGGTTTCGAAGGAAAGCTCGGTGCTTCCGCACGCGTTGCATTGTGGAGTGGTCATGATTCTGATCCTTACGCTTCTGGCAACCTGTTTCGCTTATGGCAGGGGGCGGCGCAACTCGGCCGAGTGCCCGACGGGCGACTTCGGCGGGCGCTGCAGTATCGGTAGGCTGGTGATGACGTAGAGCAATGCCAGCCAGCGCGGCGAACGAGCCAGGGACGTGTCCAGCGACTGGGACCTGATCGGCTCCCCTCGCAGGTTGCGCACGATGTCCGCCAGCGTGAGCGCAGGCGAGTACTCGGTGTTGCTTCCATGGCTGTACATGGAGTCGGTCAGGTGGGAAATCTCCTTGACCACCTCGGGGTTGAATCTGTTGCGGGCGAAGTGATCGATCGACCAGTCGAACAATGTGCGCATGGCGTCGACTTCGTCCTGCAGCGGCAGCCGGCAGAGTTCGCGGGCGAACTTCGGCAGTTCTCGCTCCATGGCCTCGTGCAATGCCATGTCGCAGTCGCGCGGCGGAATCACCGGTATGAAGTCTCCGTCACGCTGCTCATAGCCGCTGGTGCTCGCATAGGGCAGGTTGGCGAAGAGGGTCTCCACGAACAGTAGCGATGCCCTGCTCACCGTCAGGTTGTACCGCGCCCTGCCGGGCTGGCTGCGGTAGATGCTTCGCGCGTAGTAAAAATCGGCAGGCACGGGACTGCCCGCGGCCAACTCCAGGAGCCGCGCCAGGCAATCCTGGGTATAGCCCCGCCCCCAGTACTCGACGAAAGCGAAGCGTTGATCGAAGTCGATCTGCGAACGCAGGTAACCAATCGCCGTGGGGCGCTCCCGGTTCCCCACCTCCAGCAAGTGCCGACGGTATCGCTCGGCGTTCTTCGCTTCGTGCACCACCAGGGTGACGAAGGTCGTCGGCAGATCATCCCGCCTGGCAGGCACGCTCAGGTCGGGGAAGAACTCCGCGAACTGGCCGGCGTCAAGCCGCAGCCCTTCCAGCAGGCCGTCGAAGGAAATCGCCCCCGTGTAGGCGAGAATGCTGGCGAAGAACTCCGGATCGATCTCATCGACATAGGACGCCACCCACCAGGCCTGGCGCGAGCCATAGAGATAGCGGGTCTGCAACGGCAAACCGCACTCCTCGATGATCGCATCGGCGATGCGCTTGAGATGGTGGCCATCGCGGGCGACGAAGTACAGGCACTCGATACCGCGCGCCAGCGCATCGCGCACCACCCACATCGCATAGCAAACCAGATACAGGGAGGCCCGGGTGTAGGCATAGCGGGCCTTGCCATCCTGATTCCGATGGCGGAAGCGAGCCATGAGCGCAGCGACGCAATAGGCGTCATAGCTGCCCAGGCTCTCGACGATCTCCCGCTCGAATGCATCGAACTGCGGTAGTTCATGCAGTACCGGAGAGATTCCCAGCGCAGCGGCACTCTTGCCGTCGGCGTTGGGGTTGTCGCCATAGTGGACCCATCTGGAGAAACGATATCCCGCCTCCCGGAACGCATCCAGATAAAGGGTACGGGTGCTTTTCTGGGTGCCTCGCGTGGACGAAAGGAACAGCGGCAGCTCGGCCAGGCGCGGCTCGGCCTTGGCCAGCAAACGCCGGATGAAGTCCTCGGGCAGGTACATGTCGGACAGCAGGATCACCCGTTCGCCGCGCTGCAAGAGCTCGAGAGCGTCAGCGATCTTGTCCGGGCATGGCTGGCAGGAGACGAACTCGCTTTCCAGCTCCTGCTCGCGCAAGAACGCCGCCTGCTCCGGCGTCAGCCCATAGACATCGGCCAGGCGCTCGATGATTTCGTCAAAGGTGATTTCCAACAAGTCGCTGCCACGCTGAAGCTTCGTGGCGCTGTACATGTAGCGAACATTGGATTCGGCGCCCATGCGCGCTTTCGGGTAATCGGACAGCAGCGAGTGAGGGAAGCCCAGACCCGAATCGCGCATCGCCCGCTGCACCCGGAAGAACACCCCCGCGGGCTCCAGCGTCGTACGCTGAATCAGGGTATCGAACACGTCGAACGAATACAGGGTAGGAGACACCAGGGCCGGCGTGCGGAAGGCGCGTGCCGACTCGATCAGGTATTCATTGTTGTCTTTCCGGGAGTACGACCAGAACAGCTCGGAAATGGCCGCACGCCCATGATCAGGCTGCTCACGGTAGCACCCAAGCGCCAGCAGAAGCTGGTCGAAATCATCACATTCGATACCGCAGGTCATTTCCCGGCAGTCGTAGACGAAATCGCGGCAATTGCCATTGGTGCCGTAGTCGAAGAAATAACGGATGAAATACGGAACCCCCGCTGCCAACAAGTCGTAGAAGATCGACGAATAATCGACGATCGCCCCATCGACTTGGTCCATGACCTCGTAGAAGTCCTCGTGGTTGTCCCAGAACAGCAGGCGAGGCTGGTCGGCATAGCGCTGCTTGAGCGCCTTGTACTTCTGATACCCCTCGATCATCGGATGGACCTTGAGGATGAACAGCAACCCCTGCTCTTCCAGCGTGCCGAGCAGCCTATCCATGTCCGGCAGGGCACGATTGAAGAAGTCGTTATGCGACTTTTCCCGGTAGGTGGGGCAATAGGCGACGATCCGGGTGTCCGGCGGCAGGTTCCTGCGTCCCAGCAGGTCGTGATCGAAGGTCTTGACCGAGACCTTCTCATGGCAGCGGGGATAGGCGCCCCGCAGTATCGAATGAGGCTCCAGAGCGCACTGCTCGATGAAGTGCTTCTCCATCAGCGGCGAGGTGGTCAGAAACAGTTGGTGATTGCGATAGGTTTCGTGATGGACGATGTGCTTCTTGACGATCCTTTCATGCAGGAAGCCGCTATTGACGCCCCGCTCGACCGTCTTGCAGCCCACGCCGTGCCACAGGTTGAGGAGAGTGGCCCCGCGCAGCTCCTCCTGGATGACTTCCTTGAAGTTCTCCACCACATAGACGCCGGCCTGCCGCATGATCCGGCGTGCAGCTGGCGAGTCGTAGCGATGGGCGCTCCAGCCCTGCCGACGGACCAACGCAATGGTCTCGTCGTCATCGCATAGCCAGTGCGCCTGGATATCGGGTCGCTTGTACTGGATATAGGCAAACAACCACTTCGGATTGCCGGCGAAGTTCATCCCGGCATTGAACACCCAGATGCTGTCGTTTCTGCTGTTCTGAGACATGGTGCGGTCCATTGGTCAGCTTGTTGCGGGCGCACATGCGCCATCGGCGAAATTCAAGGAGGCCAGGGCTATGCGATGGCCGGAGTGGCGCCGTTCCAGTGGGGGCAGTTGCCGGAAGTCGCCGTAGATGCTGGTGAGGTAGGCCTGGGTCTGTTCAGGCGCGTTGAAGCTGCGCCCCTCGAATACGACCGAGGCGCCCTTGCCGAACACTTGCGCAGGCACCACCTCGCGGTCGCCATACAGACCATAGAGATTCCCCACCAGGCCATCGCTGGAGGCCGGCAACGAAGACACCACCCGGTCATACAGGGCGAAAAGCAAGGCACGGGGCACCAGGCTCGTCGCCAGCGCCACCAGCGCGAAGCGCCAGTGCTGGGCTGGGGGTACGGGTCGCGGGTAGTAGCCCTTCTGTTTGTTCATGGTCATCGAGCGCAGCAGCGCGATGGACTTGCGCAGCAGCCGGCGACGCATGCCGGGAGGCGGAACGCCGTCCAACGGGAATACGTCCACCCCGATGCCCCGGTCGAACGGGTGCGCGTAGTCCACCACCCAACGCGAATGGCGATCGCTCACCACCAGGAACGGATAAGGCGTATAGGCGTCGATGGACGGGTGGATCGCCCGCAACGTCGGCGGCAATCGATCCAGCAGGCCGAGCAGGCGGCGGTAATCCTTGCGCGGCACCACGATGTCGATGTCGTCGTCCCAGGGAATGAAGCCGCCATGGCGCACAGCGCCCAACAGCGTTCCGCCGACCAGGTAGTAGTCGATGGCATGGGCCTGGAAGAAGTCGACTAGCGCGCCCAGCACGGCAAAGGCCCGTTGCTGGATCCGTGCCAGCGGAACGCCGGCGACCATCGCGGCCCCCTCCTCAACCATGGCGGCGCACATCGAACACCATACCTGTCAGGGTCGAGCCCAGCGCCTGCAGGGTAGCGAGCGCCACTGCCGAGGGATCCAGCAGGCTCTCGACCGGTTCGGCACCGAAGTTGCGCGTACGCATGGGCGTGCGGGTCCGTTCGGGATTGATGCAGACCACGCGGATTCCTTCGCTCGCCCATTCCTCGGCCAGTGCCTGGGTGAGGTTGACCACCGCAGCCTTGGTGGCGCTGTAGGCGGCATAGAATGCACGCCCCCGGGTGTAGGAGCTGGAGGCGAAGTTCACCAGGCAACCGCGGCTTTCGCGCAGGTACCCATGGGCAGCCTGGGCCAGGTGGATGGTGCCGGTGAGGTTGGTGGCGATGAGTTGCTCCACCTCGGATTCGCTGAGCAGGGCCAATGGCTTGTGCAGCAGCATGCCGGCGGTATTGACCACCGCGTCTATTCGTCCTTCACGCTGCGCCACCTCGGCGAGGAAGCGCTCCACGTCGCTGCGGCGGGAAATATCGATGTTGCCCTCGCCACGGCTGGCGCCATGTACGCGAGCGCCATGGGCCCTGGCCAGCTCGGCCACCGAAGCGCCAATGCCGTAGCTTGCGCCGATCACCACCACCACGCGGTCACGCAACAGGTCCTGCAGGCCATCATCCTGCGCAGCCTGGGTGCTGCGGATCTGGATCAGCTTTTCGGCGATATACAGGTCCACCCCGTCGGTGATTTTCAGATTGGAGGGCGAGCCGGCTACGGTAGCGATGGTCACCTCGGGCATTTCCCGGCGCAGCACGCCACAATCGCAGGTCACGCCCTCCAGCCCTCTGCGTTCGGCGAGTCGATAGGCCTCACGCAGGATGCCAAGGCGGAACCCCTGCGGCGTCTGTCCACGGCGTAGCCGGCTGCGGTCAGGGATGTCGCGAATATGCCCCTCCCCCGCCACCTCGACGATGGTGTCGCTGGCGGGCACCACCACATCCACTGCGTCGTACCGCTCCAGCGCGTCCAGGCAGCGGACGATGGTCGGCTGGTCCAGCAGCGGGCGCGCAGCATCATGAATGAGTATCCGCGCCTGCTCCGGCTGCCCGTCCAGAGCGGCGATTGCCGAAGCGGTGGAGTCGGCACGGTCCCGGCCACCGGCGACGATCTTCGCCACCTTGCGCCAGCCATTGCGGGTGGCCGCCTCCCAGAGCACGCTTTCGTAGCCGCCAGGCACCACCAGCACGATCTGCTCCACTGCCGGCGAGTGCTCGAAGACTTCGACGGTATGCTCGATGACCATGCGCCCGGCCAACTTGACGAACTGCTTGGGCAGCTCGCTGCCGAAGCGCAGGCCACGCCCTCCAGCGAGCACTACGGCGATGACCGGGGATTCGACTGCACGGGTAGTCATGCGACCTCCTCCAACTCGCCCATCGACAGCATCCGCTCGACGGTCTCGGGCGGGTTGTGCATCAGCACGTCGATCATCGACAGGCCTGGCATGAAGTTCTCCACTTTCTGTTGCTGGTAGGCTGGAAAGCAGCCATGTACGAAACGCAGTTGCACGTGCTGTTCGCGAAACGCGGTGGCGCTGTATAGCGAACGACCACCGCTGGCGTTGTGGTAGGCGTCGGCCCCGAAGAGCCGGCAAAGCTCCAGAATGCGTTCCTGCCCCTGAAGCGAGCTGGGCATCTGCGAGGCGAAGGAAACCGAAAGCGGCCTGCCGAGGTAGGCGAAGACCGCCTGGACGGAAGCGGCGCAGACGCGAGCGACATTCTGCTCGGGCATCCGGCAGATGGATTCGACCAGGGCGAAAACCACGTCGAAGAATGGAGCCCGCCGGTAGGCATGGCGTATCAGCTGGAGAAACTTGTCGTGATCGCCAACGAAATGGTGCTGGTCGATTCGCAGGTTCTGGCTGGCCCCTTCCACCGGCAGCGTGAAGCGGAATGGCTGGCCATCGAGCAGGATGCTGTTGCGGTGGATGAACCCCCGGCGAATGAAAGCCACATCGTCCAGGAAGACGAAGTGGTCCACGCTCCCCGCCAACTGGAAGTAGCCCAGGTAAGGGAAGAAGTAGGGTTGCATGACCGCGAGAATCACGCCCGGACTCCCGCACTGATGACCAGGTCGCAGATGCGCTCGACATCCTCGTCGGCCAGGTCCGGGTAGATCGGCAGGCACAGCACCTGGCTCGCCACCTGGCGGGCGACCGGCAGGTTGCTCGGCTCGGCCGACGGCAGGCCGCGGTACATCGGGAAGTCGCTGATCAGCGGGTAGAAGTAGCGGCGCACCACGATGCCCTGCTCGCGCAACAGCTCGTACAGCCGGTCGCGCTCCACGGCGAAATCCTCGTCGATCAGCACGGGGAAATAGGCGTGGTTGGACACGCACCCGGTACGGAACTCGATGAAGTTCAGCCCCGGCAAGCCGACCAGGCGCTCACGGTAGAGGTTATCGATTTCCTTGCGCCGCGCCAGCGCACGGTCGATGTGCCGCAGCTGCAACAGGCCGAAGGCGGCGTTGATCTCGCTCATCTTGCCGTTGATGCCGGGGGCCACCACCGTGGTTTCATTGACGAAGCCGAAGTTCTTCAGATGGCCGATGCGCCGGTAGGTTTTCTCGTCGGGGCAGATGATCGCCCCGCCCTCGAAGGTGTTGAACACCTTGGTGGCGTGGAAGCTGAGCACGCTCAGGTCGCCGTGGCGCAGGATGCTGCCGCCGGCGTCGCGCACCGAGAAGGCATGGGCCGCGTCGTAGATCACCCGCAGGTTGTAGTTGTCGGCGATGGCCTGGATGGCCTCGACGTCGCTGGGGTTGCCGTAGCAGTGCACCGGCATGATCGCGGTGGTCTGCGGGGTGATCGCCGCCTCGATCTTCGCCGGGTCCAGGCTGAGCGTCTGCGGGTCGATGTCGACGAACACCGGGCGGATACCGTTCCACAGCAGCGAATGGCCGGTGGCGACGAAGGAATAGGGCGTGGTGATCACTTCCCCGGTGATGCGCAGCGCCTGCAGGGCGGTGACCAGCGCCAGCGTGCCGTTGGCGAACAGGGCGATGTGCTCGACGCCAAGGTATTCGCACAGCGCCTTCTCCAGGGCACGGTGCATGTCGCCGCCATTGGTGAGGATGCCGCTGGCCCAGACCTGTTCCAGGTAGGGCAGGAACTCGTTCAGCGGAGGAAGCAGGGGCCGGGTGACCGGGATGCTCTTTGTCATGGCTGCCACCCGCCAACCGACATCGGGCACACGCAGCGACGGGAATGCGACAGGGGGAAGTCGAGCTTCCTCCCGCGCATGAGGCGGAGGTTCGAAGTCACCTGGCCGATACCGGACCTGGCCGGGGCTCCGTAGGGAATGATCGTGTTCAACATGCTGCATCTCTCCCCGCCTGCCGCTACGGCAAGGTCTGGCGAAGGTTCCTAAAGCACTGGCGGTTGGACTCTTGTCCGGAATTCAGCCAGTGGGCAGGGCGTCAATTTGCTGACTGGAAAAACCGCCCCGACAGGACCTCAGCAAATTGAATGCCATCTTCCCCACGGGTGCGCGGGGCCTGGCATGCGGGGGAATGAGGAAGGCTTGAAGCGCCGGCCGGAAGCGCCGGGAGGCAGCGGCAAGGGATTGCCGCCGAAAGAAACGCCGCACGCCCTCCGACGGAAGACGCACGGCGATCGAGTAGGCTCAGAGCTTGTTGAACAGGCTCAACTGGCTGACCCGGGCAAACGCCGCCTGGGCCGCCTCGAGCATGGTTTGCTGCAGGACCAGCTTGGAGGTGGCCTCGGCCATGTCGGTGTCGCGGATCGACGACTGGGTGGTGCTGTTGGTCAGGCTCAGGCTCTGGTTTTCCTGGCTGAGCACGTCGATGGTGTTCAACCGCGAGCCCACCGACGACTGCACGTTCATCACCTGATTCATGCCATTGTCGATGTTGGTCAGCGCCGAGGCCACCATGTTGCGGATGTTCAGCTGGGCCTGCGGATCGTTGGCGGTGGAGGCGCTCAGCGCGGTGCGCAGGTCGCCGATGGTGTTGAGGATGTTCTGCCGCTCCGGCGAGCTGGTGGTGACGCTGAACTGGTCGCCGGTCGCCGGCGAGGCGCTGATCGAGAGGTCGACGCCGGCCACGCTGATGGTCTGCGGGAAGGTGCCGCCGAGGGTACCGCTGGAGATCGGCGTGGCGCCCTGGGTGGCTGGCAGCGCGTAGACCTCGTAGTCGGTGGCGCTGGTGAACTTCAGCTGCACGCCGTTGGCCGGGAACTGGGTGGTGTAGGCGGTCTGGTTGCTGACCGTGCCGCTGGTGATCTGCGCGCCCGAGGCGTTGCTGGCGCTGCGCTTGATCGAAACGTCGTCGGCCGCCACGCCGAAGCTGAAGCTGTAGCCGCCGACCAGGCTGTCCATGTCGCTGGCATCGTCGCTGCTGGGCAGCGAGACGTCGAGCTGGAACTGCGCGCCGCGGAAACTGATGGCGTTGCTGTCCGCCGAGGTGGCGTCGTAGGTGCCGTTGGTGTTGGCCTCGCTGGTGACATCGTTGCCATCCTTGTCGAGGATCTGGTACTGGGTGCCGCTGAGCACGTTCAGGGTGTAGGGCGCGCCATCGCGGAAGCTGGCGTTGTAGGTGCTGTCGCTGGTCACCGTGCCCTGGGAGAGGAACGCCCGCTGCACGCCGTCGGTGTTCGGGTCGCTGCCCAGCGAACTGGTGGTGCGGCTGGCGTTGGCCGCCATCTCGAAGATGCTCCAGCCGTTGTCGCTGGTCGGCAGCAGCAGGTTGTCGGCGATCTGCAGGTTCAGCGAACTCTGGTCGCCCTGGTAGCTGTAGGTGCCGTCGGCGTTCTGGATGAACGGCTGCACCGTGCTCTTGCTGCCGGAGAACAGGTAGTTGCCGCTGGCGTCCTTGCTGTTCATCAGCGTCAGCAGCTGCTGCTGGATCTGCCCGAGCTGGTCGGCCAGGGCCTTGCGGTCGTCGTCGGTGAGGGAGCCGTCACCGGCCCGTACCGCGACCTCGCGAGCCTGCTGCAGCACGTTGGTGATGGAGGACAGCACGCTCTCTTCCTGGTTCAGGGCGTTCTGCGCGGTAGTCATGTTGCTGCTGTACTGGGTCAGCAACGCCTGCTGCTGTTGCAACTGCAGCAGGCGCGCGGCGCCGACGGGGTCGTCGGCGGGGGTCTGGATGCGCACGCCGCTGGAAATCTGCTCCTGGGTCTTGGCCAGGCTGGCGTAGCCGCGGTTGTAGTTGTCGATGTTGGAACTGAAGATCTGCGGGGTGGAAATACGCATCACGGCCGCCTCAGATGTTGTTGATCAGGGTGTCGAAGAGCGTCTGCGCGGTCTTGATGATCTGCGCGGAGGCCGTGTAGTACTGCTGGAACTTCACCAGGTTGGCCGCCTCTTCGTCGAGGTTGACCGCCGACAGCGAGTCGCGGGTGTTCTGCGCCTGGGTCAGCACCGCGTCGGTGGCGGTGGCGTCCAGCTTGGCCTGGTTGGCCTGGGCGCCGACGGTCTCGGTCAGGCTGCTGTAGGCGCCGGTGAGGCTCATGCCGCTGCCACTGCCGATACCGCTGCCGACGGTCTTGGCGCTCTGCAGGTCGATGAGCTTCTGCGCGTTGCCGTTGTCGGCATCGCCATCGGAATTGAAGCCGACAGTGAAGCTGTCGCCCTTGCCGGGGTAACCGCCGATGCTGGTCTGGAAGCTGAATGACGGCGTGCCGGGCACGGTGATGCTGATGTCGTTGCTCTGCCCCGGCACTATGCTGCCGGTGCCCAGCGAATTGCCGGCGGAATCGTAGAGGGTGTAGCCCTGGGTGCCGTCGCTGGCGGCGGCGTCGAACACCAGCTTGACCGGCGTGCCGGCCTTGATCGCCGCCGACAGATCGGCGCTGTTGCTGGAGTCGAGCTGGGTGGTCAGGCTGGTGCCGCTGATGGTGCCGCTGCCGATGTTGCCGGTGGTGGCGGTGGAGACCAGCGGCGAAGCCAGCGCCAGGCGGTTGGAGTCGGTCATCGCCACGGAGATGTCCGCCGCGGCGGTGCGCGTCGGGATCACCGTGAAGCGGTCGCCGGCCTGGATGGTGCCGACGCTCTGCTGGCTGAGGCTGAAGCCGTCGAACTCCTTGGGCGGGTCGTCCGTGAGATCGCCGCTGCCCATCACCTCGCCATCTGACAGGCGCCTGACGGTGTAGCCGGTGGCCGAGGTGAAGGTCACCTCGTAGTCGCTGGTGGTCAGCGCGCTGCTGTCGTCGATGCTGACGTTGAGGTTGCCGGTGCCGGTGTTGTGGCCGTTGGCCAGGCTGCGGTTGCCGATCACGCTGGCGTCGTTGATGTCCTTGAACAGCGCGGCGCCGAAGTTGCCGTTGAGGTCCAGGCCCTGGGCCAACTGGCTGTTGAAGGTGTCGGCGAGGACGATGGCCATGCGCCCCAGTTCGTTCTGGGTGGTGTTCAGCACCTCGCTGCGGTAGCGCAGCAGGCCGCCCATCTGGCCGCCGGTGACCACCGAGGTGACGTCCATGGCCACGCCGCTGGTGCTGGAGTTCAGCGACAGGCTGTACTGCGACGGGTTGCTGGCGCTGGGGGCGGCGCTCAGTGTCGAGGCGTTGCTGCCCACCACCAGCGGCTGGCCGGAACCCAGGTAGAGGTTGTAGCTGCTGCCCTGCTTGACCACGCTGACGCCGATCATGTCCGAGAGCTGCACCACCGCCTGGTCGCGCTTGTCCTGCAGGTCGTTGGCGCTGGCGCCGGCGGACTCGGCAGCAGTGATCGCCTGGTTGTACTGGGCGATGGTCTTGGCCAGGTCGGTGACCTGCCCGGCCAGGCTGCTCATCTGGGTGTTGACGTAGCTGTTCTGGGTGCCCAGCTGGGTGGAGATGGAATTGAAGCGCTGCGCCAGGTTGCTCGCCTGGGTCAGCACCAGCTGACGCGAGGCGGCGTCGGTCGGGGTGCCGGCCGCGGTCTGCAGCGAGGCGAAGAAGTTCTGCATCACCGAGGACAGGCCGGTGGTGCTGTCCGACAGCAGCGAGTCGACCTGGTTGACCTGGCTCAGGTAGGTCTGCGCATCGCTGTTCACCGCCGTCGCGCCGCGCAGCTGGTTGGCCAGGAACTCGCTGTACATCCGGCGCACGTCCTGCACCGTGGTGCCGGTGCCCACGTAGTAGCGGCCGGAGAACTGCGCGGCCGAACTGACCTGCATCGACTGCTGGCGGGTGTAGCCGGCGGTGTCGACGTTGGTGATGTTGTTGCCGGTGGTGCTCAGCGCCGTTTGCGAGGCGTTGAGGCCGGACAGTCCTATGGATAACAGGCTCATGGGCTTTCCTTAGAGCGTTCCATTCAAAGCGTACGGGTCGGGCCGTCGGCCATGGCCACGGTCTGGTAGACCTGCATCTGCCTGGCGATCTGCGACACCTTGCGCGCGTACTGCGGGTCGGTGGCGTAGCCGGCGCGCTGCAGTTCCTTCATGAACTGCTCGGGGCGCGCGGTGGAGTCCAGGGCGTCCTGGTAGCGGTCGTTGTTCTGCAGGAAGCTGACGTAGTCCTGGAAGCTCTGCTCGAAGGAGTTATAGGCACGGAACGAGGCCACTTCCTTCACCTGCCTGCCGTTCTCGTACTCGCTGGTGACCGCGCGCGCCGAGTCGCCCTTCCAGCTCGAACCGCTCTTGATGCCGAACAGGTTGTGGCTGCTGCTGCCGTCGCGCTGGGCGATCATCTTCTTGCCCCAGCCGGTTTCCAGCGCGGCCTGGGCCACCAGGTAGCGCGGGTCGACGCCGATGCGCCTGGCGGCGCGCTCGGCCATCGGCAGCATGGTGGCGACGAAGTCGTCGGCCGAGGCGAACATGGACTTGCCCGGCTTGGTCGAAATGGCCGAGGCATCGGCGGCGGTAGCGCTGCTCGTGGCGCTGTCGTCCTGGCGGGTGTAGCCCCTGCCGTTGCGCCAGTCGCTGCTGGCCAGTTGCGTCGGTTGGCTGGCGCTGGTGGCATTGGCGTCCGGCACTATGCCGGCGGCGATGCGCTGGGCCAGCTTGCCCGGCAGGGCCAGGCGCCGCGCATTCAGCGCCTGGCGGTCGTCGCGGCCGGGCTCGGGCTGCGGCAGCGGCTTGCCGCTGGCGGACCACAGACTCTTCGCCCGCTGCCGGTCCTGCCCCGCCACCGCCTGGGTGGCCTGGGTGTCGGCCTGCGCCTGGACCTGGGCGAAGGGGTTGTCGCCGGTGTGGCGCACGCCCTGCATCTTCTCCATCTGCTTGACCAGCACGTCGGCCAGGCCGATGCCGTGGCCCTCGCGCGCCAGGGACACCGACAGCTGGTGGTCGTACATGTCCTGGTACTGCTTGGCGGTCTCGCTGTTGAGCGGGTTGTCCTTGGCGAACACCTCGTTGGCCGAGCGCATCGACTTGAGCATCTCGTTGAGGAACAGCGACTCGAACTCCTGGGCCACCTTGCGGATGTTGCCCTGGCTGTTGCGGTCGCCGCTCTTCAGCTGGCTGAGGCGGTTGAGGTCGGTGTAGGCCCGGCTGTCGCTGGCGCTGGTGCCGGAATTGAGCAGTCGTGCGTCCATGGCGGCGTCCTCAGATGACGATCAGCTCGGCCTGCAACGCGCCGGCCTGCTTGAGGGCTTCGAGGATGGCCATCAGGTCGCTGGGCGCCGCGCCCACCTGGTTCACCGCGCGGACGATCTCGTCCAGGGTGGTGCCCGGGCCGAACTTGAACATCGGCTTGGCTTCCTGCTCGGCGTTCACCCGCGAGCGCGGCACCACCGCGGTCTGGCCGTTGGAGAGCGGGCCGGGCTGGCTGACGATCGGGTCCTCGGTGATGGTCACGGTGAGGCTGCCGTGGGTCACGGCGGCCGGCGACACGCGGACGTTCTGGCCGATGACGATGGTGCCGGTGCGCGAGTTGATGATGACCTTGGCCACCGCCTCGCCGGACTGGATCTCCAGGTTCTCCAGCACCGACATGTAGTCCACCCGCTGGTTCGGGTCCAGCGGCGCGCTGACGCGCACCGAGCCGCCGTCGATGGCCTGGGCCACGCCCGGGCCGAGCATGTCGTTGATGCGGTCGACGATGTGCTTGGCGGTGGTGAAGTCGGGGCGGTTGAGGTTCAGCGTCAGGCTGTTGCCCTGGTCGAAGCCGCTCGGCACCGCGCGCTCGACGGTGGCGCCGGAGGGGATGCGCCCGGCCGAGGGCACGTTGACGGTGATCTTCGAGCCGTCGCGGCCCTCGGCGTCGAAACCGCCCACCACCAGGTTGCCCTGGGCGATGGCGTAGGTCTGGCCGTCGATGCCCTTGAGCTGGGTCATCAGCAGGCTGCCGCCGCGCAGGCTCTTGGCGTTGCCGATGGAGGAGATGGTCACGTCGATGGCCTGGCCCGGCTTGGCGAAGGGCGGCAGGTCGGCGTGCACCGACACCGCGGCGACGTTCTTCAGCTGCACGTTGCCGCTGCCGGCCGGCACCTTGATGCCGAACTGCGCCAGCATGTTGTTGAAGGTCTGCAGGGTGAAGGGCGTCTGCGTGGTCTGGTCGCCGGTGCCGTTGAGGCCGACCACCAGGCCGTAGCCGATCAGCTGGTTGCTGCGTACGCCCTGGATGCTGGCGATGTCCTTCAGGCGCTCGGCCTGGGCGGCGAGCGCCACGCAGGACAGGCCAAGCACCATGAGCAGGCGGGAGAAGATCGACATCTCAGTTCACCTGCTCAGAACGGCCACAGCGGGCTGAGGAAGAAGCGGTCCAGCCAACCGGGCTGGCTGGCGTCGGCGAAGGCGCCGGTGCCCGAGTAGGTGATGCGTGCATCCGCCACGCGGGTCGAGGACACGGTGTTGTCGGTGGCGATGTCGTCGGCGCGGATCAGCCCGGCGATGCGCACCAGCTCGTTGCCGGTGTTCAGCGTCATCCATTTCTCGCCGCGCACGGCGAGGATGCCGTTGGGCATGACTTCGGCCACGGTCACGGTGATCGAGCCGGTCAGGCTGTTGCTCTGCCCCGCCGCGCTGTCGCCCTTGGTCTCGCGGTTGCCGCTGTACTCGGCGCTGAGGCTCAGGTCGCCGCTGCCGAAGGGGTTGTTGGTGGTGGCCTTGCTGCCGAACAGCGAGGTCAGGCCCATCTTGTTGCTGCTGTCCTTGGAGATGTCCGAGTTGGCCTTCTTGCTCGCCTGGGTCTTCTCGTTGAGGGTGATGGTGATGATGTCACCGATACGGAAGGCCTTGCGGTCGCCGTAGAGGTTGTTGTCGAACCCGGCCTGGTAGATGGAACCGTTGTTCTGTGCCGCGGGCATGGGCGTGCGTGGCATGACCGGCGCGTAGTACGGGTCGTCCGGCTTCGGCGGAGGACTGACGCAACCGGCCAGCGCAGCGAGCGCCAGCAGCGGGAGAAGATGGGAACGGTTCATTGCAACTACCTCTCGGGGAGAGCCACTAACTCGCGGGCCACGGGGCCCGCGTCATGCATCAAAGGTTCTGGGTGATGAAGGACAGCATCTGGTCGGCGGTGGAGATCACCTTGGAGTTCATCTCGTAGGCGCGCTGGGTGGTGATCATGTTGACCATCTCCTCCACCACGCTGACGTTGGAGTTCTCCAGGGTGTTCTGCTGCACGGTGCCCAGGCCGTTCAGGCCCGGGGTGCCGACCTGGGGAGCGCCGCTGGCGGCGGTTTCCAGGAACAGGTTGTTGCCGGTCGCCTGCAGGCCCGCCGGGTTGATGAAGTCGGCGGTCTGGATGTTGCCGATGATCTGCGGCTGCGAGTTGCCGGCCACGGTCACCGACACGGTACCGTCGTTGCCGACGGTGAAGGTCTGGGTTTCCGCCGGGACCACGATGGCCGGCTCCAGGGCGTTGCCGTTGGAGGTGACGATCTGGCCGTCGGAGTTCAGGTGGAAGCTGCCGTCGCGGGTGTAGGCGACGGTGCCGTCCGGGGTCAGCACCTGGAAGAAGCCGCGGCCGTTGACCGCCATGTCCAGCGGGTTGTCGGTGGTCTGCAGGCTGCCGGCGGTGAAGTTCTTCTGGGTGCCGACGATGCGCACGCCGGTACCCAGCTGCAGGCCCGAGGGCAACTGGCTGTCCTGGGTCGACTGGGCGCCGGGCTGGCGCTTGATCTGGTACAGCAGGTCCTGGAACTCCGCGCGGTCGCGCTTGAAGCCGGTGGTCGAGACGTTCGCCAGGTTGTTGGAAATGGTGGTCAGGTTCATGTCCTGGGCGGACAGGCCGGTCTTGCTGACCCACAGTGCCGGAAGCATATCGATTCTCCTCGGGCGTCGGATTCATGACGCCTCGATCTGGTGATTAGCTAAATTGCAAAACCCGCGCCATGGCCTGGGAATCGTCCTCGGCGGTACGCATCATCTTCACGTGCAGCTCGAACTGGCGGGACAGCGCCAGGATCGAGGTCATTTCTTCCACCGCGTTGACGTTGCTCGCCTCCAGGAAACCCGACTGCACGCTGGCGTTGGCGTCGGCCTGCGGCGCCGGCTGGCCCTGCTTCATGCGGATCATGCCGTCGGTGCCCTTCTCCAGCTGCTTCGGGTCCGGAGTGACCAGCCTGATGCGGTCGACGGTGGCCAGCGCGTTGGGATTGTTGCCCTGGCCGCGGACGGTGATGGTGCCGTCCTCGCCGATCTCGACCTTCTCTTCCGGCGGAATGGCGATGGGCCCGCCATTGCCGAGCACCGGCAAGCCGTCGCCGGTGCGCAACTGGCCGAGGGCGTCGATTTCCAGGCTGCCGGTGCGCACGTAGGCTTCGCCGCCATCCGGGGCCTGCACGGCGATCCAGGCGTCGCCCTTGGCGGCGACGTCCAGGTCACGCCCGGTTTCCTGCAGGGCGCCGGCGGTGAAATCGGTGGCCGGGCGTTCGCTCATGGCGAATACGCGCGCCGGAAAGCTGTCGCCGAAGACCGGCATGGCCCGCGCCTGTTCGAAGTCGCGACGGAAACCGGTCGTGGAAATGTTCGCCAGGTTGTTGGCGTGAGCCTGCATAGCCTGCGTGTTCTGGCTCGCGCCGCTCATGGCGACATACAGCATTCTGTCCAAGGCATTCCTCCAGTGCCGGGTCGGATTCCCGGCGGTGCTGAAGGGACCTCAGCAAGGGCTGTGCCAGAATTGAAAAATCAGCGCAAGGCGCTGATTCGAAAGGAGGAATCAAAAAGAAAAGGCTCCCGGAGGAGCCTTGGTGGCCGTCAGGCGGCGACGGACTGCCGCCTGCGGCAAGCGGCCTTTGCCGCCATCAACGCAGGTTGATGATGGTGTCGGAGATGGTGCTTTCGGTCTGCACGGTCTTGGCGTTGGCCTGGTAGTTGCGCTGGGCGACTATCAGGTTGACCAGTTGCGCGGTCAGGTCGACGTTGGACTCTTCCAGCGAGCCGGAACCCACCGATCCCAGGGTGCCCGAGGTGGGCGTGCCGATCACCGCCTCGCCCGAGGCCAGCGACTGTTTCCAGGCGGTGCTGCCCACCGGGGTCAGCCCCTGGGTGTTGGCGAAGTTGGCCAGCACCAGTTGGCCGATCACCTTGGACTGGCCGTTGGTGTAGGTGGCGTACATCTGCCCGTCCACGTCCACCGCCAGGCCGGACATCTGGCCGGTGGCGTAGCCGTCCTGGGTCACCGCGGTGACCGCGAAGGCGGCATTGGTCTGGGAGGTCTTGGTCAGGTCGAGGCTGATGCCGCCAGCGGCCCCGGCCGCGCCATTGGGGCCCCAGGTCACCGGGTCGGTGGTGGAGTCGGCGACCGCCGCCGGCACCCAGCCGGTGAGGGTCATGGTGTTGTCCGCATTGACCGTCATGCCGGTGGAGGTGACGCCGGTCAGCTGGCCGGCGCTGTTGAAGCTCAGCTGGCTATCCAGCGGCGTGGTGCTGGTCGGGTCGGTCGGCGAGCGGCCGTCGACCAGGGTGTGCATGGTCCAGTTGTTGCTGCTGTCCTTGACGAAGTAGTTCGTCATGGTATGCGAGTTGCCCTGGGAGTCGTAGATGTCCACCGAGGTCGACCAGTTGTAGCTGTCGGAATCGGCGGGGTCGAAGGTGGCGTTCGTCGGCGTGGTGGCCGCCGAGTTCAGGCTCAGGGTCGAGGTGATCTTCGAGGTCGGGCTCGGCGGCTGGTTGGAGGTGTCCACCTTCAGGTCGGTGATCACGCCGTTGACGACCGAGCCGTTGCCGTTGACGCCATAGCCCTGCAGACGGTTGCCCGATCCATCGACGATGAAGCCGTTGGCATCGGTGTTGAAGGAGCCGTTGCGGGTGTACAGGCGGCTGCCGTTGTCGCTGACCATGAAGAAGCCGTTGCCGCTGATGGCGAGGTCCAGGCTGCGGCCGGTGGAGGTCAGGTTGCCCTGGGTGAACTGTTGCGAGACCGACTGGGTGATCACGCCGCTGCCGACGGCATTGCGCCCGGTGCCGAGCATCGAGGCGGCGTACAGGTCGGCGAACTCGGTGCGCGACGACTTGAAGCCGGTGGTCCCGACGTTGGCGATGTTGTTGCCGGTCACGTTCAGGTCCGTGCTAGCGGCGTTCAAACCACTCAGGGCGGTATTGAAAGACATGGTCAGCTCCCGTGCCGAAGGACGGCGTTATTTTCCGATGGTCTGAATGCTGGAGGCGGAGACACTGCCGATGCCAGCGAGATTGAGGGTCATTTCCCCGCCGCTCTGGCCCAGCGTGACGCTGTTGACCGTGGCCGGCAGGTAGGTGGTCAGCGCGGTGCTGGTGCCATCCAGGGTGGCGCTGGCCTTGACGGTGTAGGTGCCGGAGGCCACCTGCTCGCCGCTGTCGTCCTTGCCATCCCAGGTGAAGTCGATGTTGCCGCTCTTCTGGCTGCCCATGTCGATGGTGCGCACCAGCTCGCCGTCGTCGTCATAGATTTTCAGGGTCACGCCATCGCCGTTGGACGGCATCACCAGCGAGCCCTGCACGCCGGCGCTGGGGTCGTCGACCTGGACCTTGCTCGAGTTGACGATCACCGAGCGGCCGACCAGGGACGAGGCCTGCAGCGCCTGGGACGACTGGAACGAGGAATAGAAGTTGCCCAGGGTGGTATCCAGGTTCTCCATGCTCTCCAGGCTGCTGAACTGGGCGAGCTGGGAAACGAACTGGGTGTTGTCCTGCGGGTCCAGCGGGTTCTGGTTGTTCAGCTGGGTGACCAGCAGCTGCAGGAACGAGTCCTTGCCCAGCGCACTGGTGCCGGTTTCCGAGGTGGAAGACGAGGAACTCGACCCGGCGTTGAGCGACGAGAGGATCGAGTTCGAGGTGCTGCTGGTATTATCGATGCTCATGGGGCGTCCTCTGCGCTTACTGACCCAGGGTCAGGACCTTCTGCATCATCTGCTTGGCGGTGTTCATCATTTCCGCGTTGCTCTGGAAGGAGCGGCTGGCGGACATCATGTCGGCCATCTCCTCCACCACGTTGACGTTGGGGTAGTACACGTAGCCATTGGCGTCGGCGGCCGGGTGGTTCGGCTCGTAGCGCGGCACCAGCGGGCTCTGGTCCTCGACCACGCCCAGCACCTGCACGCCGGTGCCGGCCTGGTCGGTGTCCTGGAACAGCGAGCCCTGGCCGTTCTGCGCCTGCTGGAACATGGCGGAGAACACCGGGTGGCGGGCGCGGTAGGTCTGGTCGATGCTCGAGGACACGCTCTCGGCGTTGGCGATGTTCGAGGCGGTGGTGTTCAGACGGGTGGTCTGGGCACTCATGCCGCTACCGGCGATGTTGAAGACACTGGCAAGGGACATGGCTATCACTCTCCGCGCAGGGCGCCCATCAGGCCTTTGAACTTGCTGTTGAGGAAGGTGAAGCTGGCCTGGAACTGCACGGCGTTCTGCGCGTAGTTGGCCTGCTCGACCTGCTCGTCGACAGTGTTCTGGTCGATGGAGGGGTGGGTCGGGATGCGGTACTTCAGCGAGTCGTCGCCCATGGCCGCGCCATCGGCCTCGATATGCCGGGCGTTGGTGACGGCGGTGCTGAAGGTGCCGCTCTTGGCCTTGTCGGCCTGGGCCGCGAGCACCGAAGCGAAGTCCAGGTCGCGCGCCTTGTAGTTGGGGGTGTCGGCGTTGGCCAGGTTATTGGCCAGCACCTCGGCGCGCTGCGAGCGGAAGCTGAGGGCTTGTGCGTGGATGCCGAGGGCGGAGTCGAAGCTGATGCTCATGGTCACGAACCTGTTTGCCGGTGTGGGCTTGCCAGCACTTCAGCAAGGTGCGTGCCAAAACGTTAAATCCTTATAGATCAATGAATTGCCGCCTCTCCACGAGCGGCAAAGGGCGGCAAACCGCGGCAAGCGGCAAGGCCTTACCGCCCGGCGGCAACGCGTTCTGCCCATTCGAAGTGGTTGCCGGTGACGTAGGTATTGGGCTCAAGAGCGCCCTCTCCCCGGCCCTCTCCCGCAAGCGGGAGAGGGGGCTGTCCGCGCCACCGGGGCGTCCGGCGTGGGCGGTGAATCCAATCGCGGACAAGGTCCGCCTACCCCGCCACCGCTCCTACGTCCGTGCTCGACCGTAGGGCGAATAACCGTTCGCGGTTATCCGCCGTTGGCCGGAACGCCGGTGCCCGACGGCCGCGGCGGATAACGCCGTAGGCGTTATGCGCCCTACGCAGAGCCGCGCTCAGGAGGTCATGCGACATGGATGTCGCGAGAGCCCAGCGGGCTACAGGGACGTGCGCCCGGCGTAACGTCCGGCTACTTCGCCTTGTAGATGATCCCCGGGTTGCACTGGACCATCTGGTAATGCTCCGGCAGCCCGTTGAGCGCCTCGGAGGCGCCGAGGAACAGGTAGCCGCCGGGCTTGAGCTGGGCGTGCATGCGCAGCAGGATGTCGCGCTTGACCTCGGCGGAGAAATAGATGAGCACGTTGCGGCAGAAGATCAGGTCGAACTTGCCCAGGGTGGCGTAGCTCTCCAGCAGGTTCAGCGCGCGGAACTCGACGCGGCCCTTGATCGCCGGCTTCACTGCCCAGCGGCCCGGCCCCTTGGCGTCGAAGTAGCGCTGCAGGCGCTCCTGGGACAGCCCGCGGCCGATCGCCAGGCTGTCGTACTCGCCGGCCTTGGCGGCGTTGAGCATGGATCCGGAAAGGTCGGTGGCGACGATCTGCACGCCGGCCTTGAGCTGGCCGAGGTTGGTCTTCTCGAACTCGTCGATGGTCATCGACAGCGAGTAGGGCTCCTGCCCCGAGGAGCAGGCCGCCGACCAGATGCGCAGGCGCTGGCCCGGGCTGGCCTTGATCATTTCAGCGAGGATACGGTTCTTCAGCACCTCGAAGGGATAGGTGTCGCGAAACCAGAGGGTCTCGTTGGTGGTCATGGCATCCACCACCTGCTCGCGCAGCTGGCTGCGGACCTGGATCTTCTGCACCAGCTCGCCCAGGCTCCTGATGCCCTGCTGCTCCATCAGCTTGTTCAGGCGGCTGGCGACCAGGTACTGCTTGTTGGCACCCAGGACGATGCCGCAGGCCTTCTCCAGGAAATCCCGGAACAGCTCGAATTCCATGTTGGTCGATGTCACCGATCACGCCTCTTTCCAGTTGGCCCGGCGCCGGTCCGGACGCCAGGCGGCCGGGGTCGCCCCCGGCCGTTGCAGACTACCCCGAAGTGCCCTCCTCAGCGTGCGTCCGCCGCCTTGATGCGCTCGACGACACGCGCCGCCAGGTCATCGGGCCGGAACTTGGCGAGGAAGTCGTTGGCCCCGACCTTCCGCACCATCGCCTGGTTGAACACCCCGGACAGCGAAGTATGCAGGAGAATGTGCAGGTCCTGCAGCCGCGGATCGTGGCGAATCTCCGCGGTCAGGGTGTAGCCATCCATTTCCGGCATCTCGATGTCGGAGATCACCATCAGCAATTCCTGGCCCGGATTGCCAGCAGCGGCAAGCATCTGTTGAAGGTAGTCCAGCGCCTGGCGTCCGTCATTGAGCGCGAGCACTTCCACGCCCACGGTCTCCAGGCAGCGGATCAGCTGCTTGCGCGCCACCGAGGAATCGTCCACCACCAGCACCCGCTTGCTCACCGCCTGGGCCTGGGTGTCGGCGTCGATCACGCCTTCGGAGATGTCCTCGCTGGTGGGCGCGACCTCGGCGAGGATCTTCTCCACGTCGATGATCTCCACCAGTTGCTTGTCCACCCGCGTCACCGCCGTCAGGTAGTGCTCGCGGCCGGTGCCCTTGGGTGGCGGATGGATCTCCTCCCAGTTCATGTTGACGATGCGCTCCACCGAATGCACCAGGAAGCCCTGCACCTTGGTGTTGTACTCGGTGATGATCACGAAGCTGTTGTTGATCTCGCGCAGGCCGCGACGGCCGGTGGCCATCGACAGGTCGAGGATCGGGATGGTGCCGCCGCGGATGTTCGCCACCCCGCGCACCACCGGGCTGGACTTGGGCATCACGGTCAGGCGCGGGCACTGCAGTACCTCCTTCACCTTGAACACGTTGATGCCGTACAACTGGCTGCCATCCAGCCGGAACAGCAGCAGTTCGAGACGATTCTGCCCAACCAGCTGCGTCCGCTGGTTGACCGAATCCATGACTCCGGCCATTGCGCCCCCTTCGTATCCGCCGTGCCGCGCATGGCGACAATCGGCACGAGCCTTGCTTGAAGTCGTGGCATGAAACTGCCAACGACGTTTTTCCGACGGCCCCGAGCCCATGTCCGGTCACTCTGTGGAGTGCTGTGCATGCTGGGCGCATTCGCCCCGGGTCCGACCTGGGCCGACGACTTTACCGCGCCCGAGATTCTTATCGGCTCCACCCAGGGCTTTCTTGAGTTCAAGGTGGAAGATTATCTGCAACGCAGCGGTATCGACGCGCGCTACGAGATAGAAGTGGCACGCATCGACCCGCGCCTGCGCCTGGCGGCCTGCGACAAGGACCTGACGCAGTCACTGGAAAGCCCCGCGCAGCCCGTGGGACGCGTCTCGGTGCTGGTGCGCTGCGACGGTTCCTCGCCCTGGTCGGTGTACGTGCCGGCCCAGGTCAAGCTGTTCCGCCAGGTGCTGGTGACCACCCTGCCGCTCAAGCGCGACCACGTGCTGGAGCCGGGCGACATCAGCCTGGTGGAGCGCGACATCGGCCTGCTCAGCCAGGGCTACCTGACCGACCCGCAGCAGGCCGTCGGGCAGAAGCTCAAGCGACCGACGGTCAGCGACCAGATCCTCGCCCCGGTGTTCCTCGAACAGGCCGCGGCAGTGCGCAAGGGCGACCAGGTGGTGATCCGCGCGCAAACCGGCACGGTCAACGTGGTGATGCCCGGCGAAGCCATGGCCGACGGGGTGCCCGGCGAGCAGATACGCGTGCGCAACCTGCGTTCGCAGCGCATCATCAGGGCCCGGGTGGTGGAACCAGGCGCGGTGCAGGTCACGCTCTAGCGGCGGAAGTCTGGCGCTGGCGCGCCCGCCTTCACTAAACTGTGCGAAGGTGCACGAAAAACCGCCCTAAAGTTTTCTGGATGTCAGCCGAAACCTACAGGCAAGCGTCCTAAACCCGCAGAGGTTCACTACCATGGTCATCGACTTCAACCGGCTGAACAATGCCAGCGCGCCGGTCTCCACCGGCAGCACCGGCAAGCCCCAGGCCGGCCGTGGCGAAGCCGCCGGCAGCGAAAGCGCCGGCAGCGCGCAGGCCACTGGCAGCGGTGAGTCCGTGCAACTGAGCAGCACCGCCCAGCAATTGCAGAAAGCCAGCGACCAGCTGAAAGACCAACCCGTCGTCGACTCGGAAAAGGTCGCGCGGCTCAAGCAGGCCATCGCCGATGGCAGCTACCAGGTCGACAGCCAGAAAGTCGCCGGCAAACTGCTCGACTTCGAATCCCAGCGCTGAGCGCGGGGTTTTCCAAGGACGCCCTGAACGCCGAGCCGCCATGCCGAACGCCAGCCTGCTCCACCTGATCACCGAGGATATCGGCGCCGCCGAGGCTCTTCTGCAGCTGATCGAGGATGAATTCCACGCCCTCGAGGCGCGTGACCTGGAGCGCCTGCAGGGCCTGCTCGAAAGCAAGCTGCCGCTGCTCCAGCAGCTGGAGCGCAATGGCCGCCAGCGCAGCGAGGCACTGCGCCAGGCCGGCGTCAGCAGCGACCGCGCCGGCCTCGCCGCGCTGGCCGCCCAGGGCAAGGTGGCGCCGACCACCGTCGAACTCAGCGAGCGCCTGGCGGCGCTGCTGGAACAGTGCCAGCAGGCCAACTTGCGCAACGGCCGCGTCATCCGCAACGACCAGCACGCCACCGGGCGCCTGCTGGACATCCTCCGCGGCCAGGACACGCCCAGCCTCTACGACCGCCGCGGCGGCGCGACCCAGGGCAACCGCCAACGTCCCCTCAGCCAGGCCTGAGCCCTGGCG
This sequence comes from Pseudomonas sp. JH-2, assembly GCF_036231725.1. Taxonomy (NCBI): domain Bacteria; kingdom Pseudomonadati; phylum Pseudomonadota; class Gammaproteobacteria; order Pseudomonadales; family Pseudomonadaceae; genus Pseudomonas; species Pseudomonas sp. JH-2. The sequence continues at coordinate 73,006 of NZ_JAZAQP010000006.1, forward strand.
CCCGGCCAGGCGATGCGGCAGAATGCCATCGCCTTGCAAAAGAAAATTCCCACAATAAATACATCTGGAGATCGTAGGACCGTGGCAAGCCCGTTCGCCGAGGAAAATGGCCCGCAACCGCCGAAGACGCTCAAGGCGGCCGTGGAGATCCAGGCCAACCTGCGAATCCTGATGGACAGCCATGACCCGCTGGTGATCAGCTTCGCCGAGCGCAACCAGCGTTTCCAGAGCTTCGTCGTCGCGGTAGACCGCGAGCGCAACCGCGTGGCCCTCGACGAACTGATTCCCAATGACGGGGAACGTTTCCTGCAGAACGGCGAGAGCTTCCGCATCGAAGCCTTTCACGAAGGCGTGCGGATCGCCTGGGAATGCCAGCAGGGCGCGCAGTTCAGCGAACTCGACGGCGCCCGCTGCTACTGGCTGCCGATGCCGCCGGAAATGCTCTACCACCAGCGCCGCAACGCCTACCGCGCCACCCTCAAGCAGACCCAGCCGGTCACCGTGGAACTGGCCGGCGACAAGCTCAAGGCCGCCCTGACCGGCAACCTGCTGGACATCTCCGCCACCGGCTGCAAGGTGCGCTTCGCCGGCGACGTGCACGAGCGCCTGCAACCCGGCCAGCTCTACGAGCGCTTCACCGCCCGCCTGCCGTTCGGCGCCATCACCGTGGAAGTGGAACTGCGCCACGTGCACTTCGACGAGAAGGTCAACACGAGCTTCGCCGGGCTGCGCTTCAACCGCATGAGCGGCCTGGAGCAGCGCCACATCGAACGCTTCGTCTACCAGCTGCAGCGCGAAGCGCGGCGCTTCGAGAAAGACGAGCTGTTCTAGCGCCCGCCAGCCAGCGGGCGCTTCCCTTCCCCTGCCCTACCCCGGCCGGCTCTCCTCTTCCTCCTCGGCCACGGCAGGCGCCTCGGGCTCCGCCGGCGCCGGAGCGGTCTTCATCTGCTCCGTCACCGTCTCGTCGGCCACCCGCGGGTCGAGCGCCGCCGACAGTGGCGAGGTGGCCAGGCTGTCCGGCGTGGGCACGTGCTTGACCGGCGCCTCGTCGACGCGGTGCAGGCCGCTGACCTTCTCCGGGCGCACGCGCCAGATGACGATCAGCGCACAGGTCGCGGCGAAGGCATAGAGCATGTTCGGCCCGAAGGCGCGCATCAGCGCGCCGGTCGCCAGCGGGCCGATGCAGGCGCCGACGCCGAAGGTGACCAGCAGCATGGCGGTCAGCGATACCCGCCGTTCACCCTCGACGTGGTCGTTGGAGAAGGCCACCGCCAGCGGGTAAAGGGTGAACTGCACCAGGCAGACCATGAAGCCCATGGGCACCATGGCCTCCATCGGCAGCGACGGCAGCGCCGCCAGCGGCAAGGCGAACACCAGCAGCAGGATGCCGGCGTTGCGGATCAGCAGCGCGCGGTCGTAGCGGTCCGACAGCCAGCCCAGCGGCCACTGCACCAGCAGCCCGGCGAAGATGCATACGCCCATGAACACGCCGATCTGCTCGACGCTCAGGCCCTGCTCGGTGGCGTACAGTGGCGCCAGGCCGTAGAAGGAACCGATCACCAGCCCGGAGACCAGCACCGTGGTCAGCGACTGCGGCACCCGCTGGATGAAGAAACGCGGCTCCAGCGGTGCCGGGCGCAACGGCGCGGGGTGGACCTTGTGGGTGATGGACACCGGGATCAGCGACAGGGCGAAGGCCAGCGCGATCATCATCGGCAGGTCCGGCCCCAGCCCCGGGTGCACCACCAGGATCAGCTGGCCGGCCACCAGCCCCAGGTAGGAGGCCACCATGTAGCCGGCGAACACCGCGCCGCGCTGGCGCGCCTCGGCCTGCTCGTTGAGCCAGCTCTCGATGACCATGTACTGGCACATCATGCCCAGGCCGATGAGCGTTCGCAGCAGCAGCCAGATCGCCGGCCAGCTGGTCAGGCCGATGCCCAGCACCGCCGCGGTGACCAGGCCGCCGCAGGCCACGTAGGCACGGATGTGGCCGACCCGGGCGATCAGCCGGTGGCCGATCTTGCCGCCCAGCACCAGGCCCAGGTAGTAGGCCGCCATCATGGCGCCGATCCACAGGCCGTCGACCTTCTCGGCAGCCAGGCGCAGGCCCAGGTAGGTACTCAGCAGGCCGGAGCCGGTCAGCAGGGTGAGGGTGGCGAAGTAAAGCGCACGGAAGGCAGTGAAAATCCGCATCGGACCTCCGGTCCAAGACGGGCGGCAGGGCGCCGCCGTACTACACAAAGCCGCCCGCGCGAAGGCGGGCGTTCGCTACCAGCCTAGAGCCTGGCGCGAGGCGCGTCGAGCCCCATGACGGGTACGCGGTGGAAGGCGTCGTCCACGGCAAAGCCGGTGGTCGGGACCCGCCGTGGCGGGCCCCGCGCAGGTCACGCCTGGGCAGCGAGAACGCGCCGCTCCCAGGGGCTGATCTCGTCGAAGAAGCTGGTCAGCTCCATCTCCTTGCTGGCCGCATAGCCATCGACGAATTCGGCGCCGAACATCCGCCGCGCCAGCTCGCTGCGCTTCAGGCGGCGCAATGCGTCGTACATCGTGCAGGGCAGCAGCAGCTCGTCCGGCACCTCGAACTCGCCCTGGATGGCCGTGTCGGGCTCCAGCTCGTTCTCGATGCCGTGCAGGCCGGCGGCCAGGCTGGCGGCGATGGCCAGGTAGGGGTTGGCGTCGGCGCCCGGCAGGCGGTTCTCCACCCGCCGCGCCACCGGCGGGCTGGCCGGGATGCGCAGGCCGGCGGCCCGGTTGTCGTGGGACCAGCAGGCGTTGTTCGGCGAGGCGTAGGGGTGGCACAGGCGCTGGAACGAATTGACGTTGGGCGCGAACAGCAGGGTGAAATCGGCCAGGCAGGCCTGAAGGCCGCCGATGAAATGACGGAAAGCCGGGGTGGCCTCGCCATCGGCGTCGCTGAAGATGTTGCGGCCCTCGCCGTCCACCACGCTCTGGTGGATGTGCATGGAGCTGCCCGGGGTGTGCGCCAGCGGCTTGGCCATGCAGACCACCAGCAGGCCGTGCTTGAGCGCCACCTCCTTGAGCAGGTGCTTGAACAGGAAGGTCTGGTCGGCCAGCAGCACGGGGTCGCCGTGCAGGAAGTTGATCTCGAACTGGCTGGTGCCCATCTCGTGCATGAAGGTGTCGCGCTCCAGCCCCACCGCGGCCATGCAGCGGTAGACGTCCTCGAAGAACGGGCGCAGGCCGTTGTTGGATGAAACGCTGAACGCCGAGTGGCCCATCTCGCGGCGGCCATCCAGGCCCAGCGGCGGCTGGAACGGCTGGTGCGGGTCCGGGTTGGGGGCGAAGACGAAGAATTCCAGCTCGGTGGCCACCACCGGCTGCCAGCCATGCTCGGCGTAGCGCGCCACCACCTGCTTGAGCAGGCCGCGGCTGGACAGGCCGGAGGGCTGGCCGTCCAGCTCCACCGCATCGCAGATGGCCAGGGCACGCGGGGTGTCGCTCCAGGGCAGGCGGTGCACCTGGGTGGGCTCGGCGACCAGGGCCAGGTCGCCGTCGTCGCTGCCGTAGAAGCGCGCCGGCGGGTAGCCGCCCATGATGCACTGCAGCAGCACGCCGCGGGCCAGCTGCAGGCGCCGCCCGGAGAGGAAGCCCTCGCCGGTCATCACCTTGCCGCGCGGCACCCCGTTGAGGTCGGGGGTGACGCATTCGATCTCTTCGACTCCAGCCAGGTGCTCGGCGAGCGGGCTGCGTCCTTCGCTAGTCATGACTTCTTATCCTTGTAATACGGCCGCACAGGCTGTGCGACCCGTACAAAATACGCACCGGTCGTTCGATATTTCAAGCAGGCAAAGGGGATGTTTCTGTTCGCGAGCAAGCTCGCTCCTACGAAGAGCGCGGCCCCATCCTGTAGGAGCGCGCTTGCTCGCGAACCGCCTCTGGTTTCCCCCGCAGCTCCATCGCGAACAGTGGAGGTGATGGGTATCGCTTCGCTCAACCCATCCTACGGGGCTGCCCCGCCCGCACCATTCCCATGTAGGAGCGCGCCCTGCGCGCGATATCGCGGGCAGGGCCCGCTCCTACGGGTTACGCCACACACCGCACCCATGAACGAAAACGCCGCCCCGAGGGGCGGCGCTTCGAAACGGGCGGTCCGTCACAACAACCGGGTGAACAGCCAGTACAGCGAGGCGGACAGCACGATGGCCGCCGGCAGCGTCAGCACCCAGGCCATCAGCAGGTTGCGGATGGTGCGCATCTGCAGGCCCGAGCCGTTGGCCGCCATGGTGCCGGCCACGCCGGAGGACAGCACGTGGGTGGTGGACACCGGCAGGCCGTACATGTCGGCCGCGCCGATGGTGAGCATCGCCACCACCTCGGCCGAGGCGCCCTGGGCATAGGTCAGGTGGCTCTTGCCGATCTTCTCGCCGACGGTCACCACGATGCGCTTCCAGCCGACCATGGTGCCCAGGCCCAGGGCGATGGCCACGGCGATCTTCACCCACAGCGGGATGAAGCGGGTGGCGTCGTCGATCTTGCCCTTGAACGCCTGCAGGCGCGCCTGGGTGTCGGCGTCGAAGCCGCCGACCTTGTCCTTGTCCATCACGCGGATGGTCTCGGAGGCCAGGTACATGTCGTTGCGCACGTTGGCCATGGCCTCGGCGGGCACCTTGGCCAGGCTGCCGTAGTTCTTCACCTCGGCGCCTATGCTGCCGGTCAGCGCGGCCAGCGAGGGCACCAGGGCCGGCTTCAGCTCATGGCTGCGGATGTATTCCGAGAGCACCGGGCGCGGGTCGGCCGGCGCCGTGGCCTGGGTGCTGCGCAGCAGGCCCTGCTGGGTGGCCTCGGCGAGTACCACGAAGGCGGTGGTCTGGTCGGCCGGGATGGTGCGGTTCAGCGCGTAGGCCATGGGTACGGTGCCGATCAGGATCAGCATTATCAGGCCCATGCCCTTCTGCCCGTCGTTGGAGCCGTGGGCGAAGGACACCCCGGTGCAGGTCAGCACCAGCAGGCCGCGGATCCACCACGGCGGCGGCGCCTTGGCCTTGGGTGCCTTGTATAGCGCACGGTTCTTCACCAGCAGGCGCAGGGCCAGCAGCAACAGCGCCGAGCAGACGAAACCGATCAGCGGCGAGAGCAGCAGCGAGTAGCCGACCTTGCTCGCCTGCGCCCAGTCCACGCCGCTGGTGCCGTCACGCCCGTGCATCAGCGCGTTGGCCACGCCGACGCCGATGATCGAGCCGATCAGGGTGTGCGAGGACGACGCCGGCAGGCCCAGCCACCAGGTGCCGAGGTTCCACAGGATGGCGGCGATCAGCAGGGCGAAGACCATGGCGAAGCCGGCAGAGGAGCCGACTTGCAGGATCAGCTCCACCGGCAGCAGGGCGATGATGCCGAAGGCCACCGCGCCGCTGGAGAGCAGCACGCCGAGGAAGTTGAAGCAGCCGGACCAGACCACCGCGAAGTGCGGCGGCAGCGAATGGGTATAGATGACGGTGGCCACGGCGTTGGCGGTGTCGTGGAAGCCGTTGACGAACTCGAACCCGAGGGCGATCAGCAGGGCCACGCCCAGCAGCAGGAAAGGCGTCCAGGTGGTGACCGCGCTGGCCACCTCGTCGACGTCGTGGACCAGGCTCCAGGCGGAGAACAGCAGGCCGACGGCCAGCAACGCATAGAACGCCAGGGCGGTGAGGCGGCCGGGCTTGCCGTCCAGGTGCGGGCGGCCTTCGACGACGGCGGCGCTGGCCAGGGTTTCGCTAGTCATGCGGGAAAATCCGGTTGCGGGGGATGACCGCGCCAGCATGACGGGCAAGTGTGACAATTTATGTCTGGCGAGCCACGAGCGCCCGGCAAGCCAGGCCAAGCGGCGACCCCGCGCAAAGGTCGCCCTGGTGTAGGGCGTATAACCGTTCGCGGTTATACGCCGCCTCACCTTGCTCATCGACCCTGCCTCGGTCGAGCCGGGGAAATGCGTGACCAGCGCCAAGCCCGGAACCGAGCGGGCCGGTAACCAAGGTCAAACGGCGGATAACGCCTGGGGCGTTATTCGCCCTACGCCGCGCCCGGCCCTTGGCGCGGACTCAATACCGCTCAGGCACCACCATCTCCCCCGGCGTCGGAATCCGCACGTAGTCGGCATGGCGCTGGCGCATCGGCAGCTCGACGTGCAGGTGCGCCACCTCCTCGTAGGGCACCTGGCCCAGCAGGTGGTGGATGCAGTTCAGCCGCGCGCGCTTCTTGTCGTCGGCCTGCACCACCCACCAGGGTGCCTCGGCGATGTGGGTGCGCTCGATCATGATTTCCTTGGCCTTGGTGTAGGCCTCCCAGCGCCGCCGCGACTCCAGGTCCATGGGGCTGAGCTTCCACTGCTTGAGCGGGTCGTGGATGCGGCTCAAGAAGCGCATGTGCTGTTCCTCGTCGGTGATCGAGAACCAGTACTTGATCAGCTGGATGCCCGAGCGCGCCAGCATGCGCTCGAACTCCGGCACGCTGCGGAAGAATTCCTCGTACTGCTCGTCGTTGCAGAAGCCCATCACCCGTTCGACGCCGGCGCGGTTGTACCAGCTGCGGTCGAACAGCACGATCTCCCCCGCCGCCGGCAGGTGCGAGACGTAGCGCTGGAAGTACCACTGGGTGCGCTCGCGGTCGTTCGGCGCCGGCAGCGCGGCCACCCGGCACACCCGCGGGTTGAGGCGCTGGGTGATGCGCTTGATCACCCCGCCCTTGCCCGCTGCGTCGCGCCCCTCGAAGAGGATCACCAGCTTGTGCCCGGTCTTCACCACCCAGCTCTGCAGCTTCACCAGTTCGCCCTGCAGGCGGAACAGCTCGCTGAAGTAGCGGCGGCGGGCGATCTTTTCCTCGTCGCCATCGGGAATGTGATCGTCGAACAGCTCGTCGAGGTTGTGCACGTCCTCCAGCAGTTCCAGCTCCAGCTCCTCGTCGCTGTGGTCGAGCAGCTCGCGGTGGATGCGGCGGATCAGGTTGTCGTTGCTCAGTGGCATGGCCGGGACCTCGCTGGCGGGATGCGTGTCGCGCCAGCCTATGTCGCGCCGGTGTCAGCCGCGTGACAGCTCAACCGTCGTTGCGCTTGCGGAAGGCCCAGCGCCAGGCCAGCAGGGTGAAGCTGGCCACCAGCATCACCAGCAGCCAGAAGCCGTGGGGGTTCTCCGCCAGGGGAATGCCGCCGACGTTCATGCCGAAGAAGCCGGCGACTATGTTGATCGGCAGCGCCAGCACCGTGACCACCGTCAGGGTGAACAGGGTACGGTTGCTCTGTTCGTTGAGCTGCGCGGCTATCTCTTCCTGCAGCAACTTGATGCGCTCGCCCAGGGAAGTGAGGTCGCTGATCACCAGGGAGAATTCCTCGGTGGCCTCGCGCAGGTCGCGCACGTCGGCCTCCTGCAGCCAGTCCGGCGGGCGGTTGAGCAACCGCAGCAGCGAGCCCGGCTCCAGCGCCAGCAGGCGTTGCAGGCGCACCAGCACGCGGCGCATGGCGCCCAGGTCGGCGCGGTTGTCGGAGAGGTTCTGCGACAGCAGGCGGTCCTCGATGCGGTCCACGCCCACGGTGGTCTCGCGGACGATCTGGGTAAGGATGTCGCCCTGGTCGCGCAGCAGGTGCACCAGCAGCTCCAGCGGCGAGCGGAAGCACTCGCCATGCTTGACCGAGGAACGCAGGCGGTCCACCGAGCGCAGCGGCTGCATGCGCGCGGTGACCAGCAGGCGGCGGCGCGCGCAGACCCACAAGGTGGCCACGTCCGAGGACACGCTGCCGAAGTTGAACACCACGTCGTTGACCACCGCCAGCAGGGCCGCGTCGACGTGCTCGATGCGCGTGGAGCGCGAGCCTTCGCGCAGGGTCTCGAAGAAGGTCTCGGGCAGCTCCAGGTGGCCCTTCATCCAGCGCTCGCAGGCCGCGTGGGCCAGGTTCAGGTGCAGCCAGACGAAGTCCTCGCCCTCCCCCGGCGCTTCCAGCCAGCGCAGGGCGGCGCTGGAGTCCAGTTCCTGGCCGCGCTGCCCGGGGTGGAAGCGGAAGCCGTAGAGCAGCCCGAACAGGTCGGAATCCCAGGGGTCCTGGGTGAAACGTTGGTTCATGCGCGCTCGCTGAAGGTGGCATCGCCCTGGGCCGGGCCGGCGACCTTCCTGCTTAGCAGGCCGGCGTGACGGTCCGGTTACAGGACGATGACGGGCGCCTCAGCCGAACAGCCCGGCGATGGTCCGCTCGCCCAGCGCCGGCCCCACGCTCATGCCCACGCCGGTGTGCATCAGCACCGCGCTGATTCCCGCCGCCACCTGCAGCACCGAGAACGGCGCCGGGCCGCGCGCGCCGTACACGCCCTGCCAGCGCTCGACCACCTCGACGCGCATGCCCAGGGTGTCCTCGGCCAGGTCGAGCAGCAGGCGGTCCACCGCCTCGGCGTTGAAGGGTGCGGCATCGCTGCCGTAGTCGTGGGAATCGCCGATGATCAGCTCGCCATGGGGCGTCGGGCTGATCAACAGGTGGATGCCATGGGTCTCCAGCGCCGGTGCCTCGCGGCGGATCTGCCGATGGATGGCCTCGGCCTCCGGCAGGTCGGCGAAGGCGCCGTAGTGCACGCAGCTCAACCCGGTGAGCAGCGCGTGGCCCAGGCCCAGGTCGCGCTCGGGGCGGGCGAGCAGCATCTGCAGGCGGCAGACCTGCGGCTTCAGCGCGGCCAACTGATCGGCCAGGAGGGTCTGGTAGTCGTGCCCGGAGCAGACCAGGATCTGCCCGGCGCGGAATTCGCCGGCGGTGGTGCGCAGCAGGCCCGGCTCGATGTCGCGGACCAGGGTGGAGAAATGGAACTCCACCTTCAGCTCGCGGCGCAGCCAGTCGATCAGCGCCGGCAGCGCCTCGCGGGAGTACAGCTGCTGGTCGTCGAGGCTATGCAGGGCCGCGCGGTGCTGGCTGAAGACGCCGTCGTAGAGCGCGTCCAGGGCCTTGCCGCGGAGCAGTTCGGCGCGGTAGCCGTGTTCCTTGGCGCGGCCGGTGCAGAAGGCTTCCAGCAGCGCTTCCTCGGCCTCGGTGCGGGCGAACAGCAGCGAGCCGTTGCGGCGGATGGCGAAGCCGGCGCGCTCTGCCCACTCGGCCCACAGCGGGCGGCTGGCACGGGCCAGGTCGAGCATGACGCCCGGCGGCTGGCCGCCGACCAGGGCCTGGCCGAAGTTGCGGATGGAGGCGCCGAGCGGCGTGGCGGTGCGTTCGAACACGCGTACGCGCAGGCCACGGCGGGCGGCGGCGTAAGCATGGGACAGGCCGAGGATGCCGGCGCCGATGATGGCGATGTCGGTGTGGTGGTTGTGCATGGGTGTGTTCCTGGGATCGAAGAGCCCCTCTCCCCAACCCTCTCCCTTCAGGGAGAGGGTTGGGGAGAGGTGCTCTCCTCTGCCTCGCGCTTACTGCTGCGCCACCTTCTCCGACTTGCCGTCATAGCGCTTGCGCCATTCGGCCAGGATGGCGTCGCGGTTCTTCGAGGCCCAGGCGAAGTCGTTCTTGATCAGGCGCTGCTCGTAGTCCGCCGGCAGCTCGGTCTGCGGCTTGGCGATGCCCGGCTGGGCCAGCACGGCGAAGTTTTCCTTGTACAGCTCCATGGCGGCGGGGCTGGCGGAGAAGTCGGCGAGCTTCTTCGCCGCGTCCAGGTGCTGGGTGCCCTTGACGATGCCGGTGGCCTCGATCTCCCAGCCCAGGCCTTCCTTGGGCAGGACGATGTCCAGCGGCGCACCCTGGCGCTTGAGCTGCACGGCCGGGTACTCGAAGGAGATGCCGATCGGGAACTCGCCGGCGGCGGCCAGCTTGCACGGCTTGGAACCGGAGTGGACGTACTGGCCGATGTTCTCGTGCAGTTGGTCCATGTAGGCCCAGCCCTGCTTCTCGCCGAAGGTCTGCAGCCAGGCGGAAACGTCGAGGAAGCCGGTGCCGGAGGACGCCGGGTTGGGCATGACGATCTTGCCCTTGTACTCGGGTTTGGTCAGGTCCTGCCAGCTGATGGGCTTCGACAGGCCCTGCTTCTCGGCCTCCACGCTGTTGAAGCAGATGGTCGCGGCCCACACGTCCATGCCCACCCAGGCCGGCGGGTTGGCCGGGTCGCGGTAGTTCTTGCCGATCGCTGCCAGGTCCTTGGGCGCGTACTGCTCGAGCATGCCCTGCTGGTCGAGGATGGCCAGGCTGGAGGCGGCCAGGCCCCAGACCACGTCGGCCTGCGGGCGGTCCTTCTCGGCCAGCAGCTTGGCGGTGACGATGCCGGTGGAGTCGCGCACCCACTTGATCTCGACGTCCGGGTTCTGCTTCTCGAAGGCTTCCTTGTAGGCCTTCAGCTGTTCCGGCTCCAGCGCGGTGTAGACGGTCAGTTCGGTGGCGGCGCTGGCGTGCAGGCTGATGCCGGCCAGTACGGCGGCGGCGAGGGCGAGGCGTTTGAACATGGTGCGCTCCTTCTGTTTATTGGGCCCCCGCGTTCGCGGGGGTGACGGTCAGGTGCAACGTGGGTCGTGGGAATTCAGTGCCCGCCCCGGCGCCAGGCCTGGGACCGGCGCAGCAGGCCGCGCGAGGCCAGGGCCAGGAGGATCGAGGCGGCGGCAGAGGTGAGCAGGATCAGCGTGGACATGGCGGCAGCGCCGCCGACGTTGCCGGCGTCGTCCATGTTCAGCACCGCCACGGCGGCGAGGATGCTGTCCGGGCTGTAGAGGAAGATCGCCGCCGACACCGTGGTCATCGCCGAGACGAACAGGTAGCGGACGATGTCCAGCAGCGCCGGCAGGCAGATCGGCAGGGTCACCTTCAGGTAGTGGCGCCACAGCGGCATCTTCAGCGACAGCGCGGCGGCCTCGAACTCGCCGTCGAGCTGGCGCAGCGCGGTGGTGGCGGTCATCTGCGCGGTGGTCAGGTAGTGGGCGATGGTGCACACCACCAGCAGGGTCAGGCTGCCGTAGAACACGTGCAGCGGGTTGCCCGGCAGGTTGAAGAAGAACACGTAGCCCAGGCCCAGGACCAACCCCGGCACCGCCATGGGCACGAAGCTGAGCATGCGCAGCAGCTGGTTCAGCCAGGCCTGCTCGCGGGTCTTCTCGATCAGGTAGGCGCCGCTGAAGATCAGCAGGCCGCCGAACAGCGCGGTGCAGGTGGCCAGGGTCAGGCTGTTGCGGTAGGCCAGCCAGCCGCCGCCGGCGGTTTCCTCGAAGGCGTAGTGGCGCAGCGACAGCGACAGGTTGTACGGCCAGAACTTCACCAGCGAGGAATACACGGCCATGCCCAGCACGCCGAGGATCACCGCGCTGACCAGCAGCACCAGCGCCAGGTAGGCGCCGTCGCGGCGGCGCGAGGGCTTGGGCTGGAACACCTGGGCGCGGCCGCTCATCGAGTCGCCCTGGCGGCGGCGCAGCCAGGCGTCCACCGCGAAGCTGAGCAGCGCCGGCAGCAGCAGGAGCATGCCGATCTGCGCGCCACGGCCGAACTGCTGCTGGCCGACCACCGCCTTGTAGGCTTCCAGCGCCAGCACCTGGTAGTCGCCGCCGACCACCACGGGCACGCCGAAGTCGGTGATGGTCAGGGTGAACACCAGGCAGAAGGCGGCGAACACGCCCTGCCGCGAGGCCGGCCAGGTGATGCTGCGGAAGGCCTTCCAGGGGCTGGCGCCCATGCTGGAGGCGGCGTCGAACAACCGCGCGTCGGCCAGCGACAGCGCCGAAAGCAGGATCATCAGCGCGTGGGGGAAGGTGTAGATGGCCTCGCCGAGGACGATGCCCCAGTAGCCGTAGACGTTGTCCGGCACCCAGGCGCGCAGCAGGCCCTGGTTGCCGAACAGGTAGATCAGCGCGATGCCCGGGAGCATCGACGGCGCCAGCAGCGGCAGCAGGGAAATGCCGCGCCACAGGCCCTTGCCCGGGATCAGGGTGCGTTGCAGCGCATAGGCGAAGCCGTAGGCCAGCGGCACCACGATAGCCGCCACGCTCAGCGAGACCTTGAGGCTGTTGCCCAGCAGCCAGTGGAAGTTGGCGCTGGCCAGCAGCTCGGCCATGGCCGCCAGGCCTCCGCCCTGCCCCGCCTCGCCGCTGAAGCCGCGCCAGAAGATCGCCAGCAGCGGCAGCAGCACGGCCAGGGCCAGCAGGGCGAGCAGCAGCAGCTTGCCGCCGAGGATGAACAGGCGGTCGCCGAGGTCGCCGCGGGCCCGGCCGGCGGCCAGGGTCTGGTCGAGTTTCATCACCGCATCCATCTCAGGCGAACACCTGCAGGCTCTGCGGCGGCAGCGACACCCAGATGTCCGCACTGCCCAGGCGCGGCATCTGCTCCGGGGCCAGCTCGGCCAGCAGCGCGTGGCCGGGCAGCTCGCGCAGCTCGAAGCTCATGCGGCAGCGGTTGCCGAGGAAGGTGATCTCACGGACCTGGGCGCGGAACAGGTTCTCCTGGTGCACCATCGGGTTGATGCCGATCGCCTCCGGGCGGCAGAACAGCCGCCCGCGCGTGGCATTGGCACGCTCGCCGTGCAGGCGCAGGCTCAGCCCGCCGACCCGCGCCAAACCATCGGCGCCACGTTCGAAGGGCAACCAGTTGCCCTGGCCGACGAACTCGGCGACGAAGGGCGTGGCCGGGGCGCCGTAGATCTCCTGGGCGCTGCCGTACTGCTCGACCTTGCCGTGGTTCATCACCGCGATGCGGTCGGCCATCAGCATGGCCTCGTCCTGGTTGTGGGTGACCATCAGGGTGGTGATGCCCAGGTTCTTCTGCAGTTGGCGCAGCTCGCCGCACAGGTGCTCGCGCACCCGGGCGTCCAGCGCCGACATGGGCTCGTCGAGCAGCAGCAGCGACGGCGCCGGGGCCAGCGCGCGGGCCATGGCCACGCGCTGCTGCTGGCCGCCGGAGAGCTGGCCGGGGTACTTCTTCTCGCTGCCGGCCAGGCCCACCAGTTCGAGCATCTCGGCCACGCGCCGGCGCGCTTCCTCGCGGCTGGCGCCGGTCAGGCCGTAGGCGACGTTCTGCTCGACGCTGAGGTTGGGGAACAGCGCGTAGGACTGGAACAGGATGCCGTAGTCGCGGGCCTGGGGCGGCAGGCGCGAGACGTCGCGCGCGCCGATGTGGATGGCGCCGCCGTCCTGGCGCTCCAGGCCGGCGATGCAGCGCAGCAGCGTGGTCTTGCCGCAGCCGGACGGACCGAGCAGGCAGACCAGCTCGCCGCCCTTGACGTCCAGCGACACGCCATCGAGGGCGGCGAACTGGCCGAAGCGCTTGTGCATGTCGCGCACCTGCAGTGGCGTGCCGGTGGGAAGGGAGTCGTGCATGGCGGAACCTCTTGCAGCTGGCCCGCGGCGAAAGACCACGGGGCTCGATGGAGGGCCATGCTAGGGAAGGAATGCGAAGGCTCTGTTGCGGTGGGCACAACTGTGCCGATAGCGGTATAGGCAGATTTGCGATGCCGAGGGGCTTTTCGTGGGGCGAATAACCGTTCGCGGTTATCCGCCGTTGGCCGGCACATCGGTGCCGGGCGTGGTTCCGCTCCCTCTCCCCAGCCCTCTCCCGCAAGCGGGAGAGGGAGCCGTCCGGAGCTGCCGGGAAATCCGGCGTCATCCTGAAAGCCAATCGCGGACGGAGTCCGCTCCTACGCTGCCCCACCCACGCCATTCCCCTGTAGGAGCGCGCCCTGCGCGCGATTCGCGGGCAGGGCCCGCTCCTACAATGGGGCGAGATGGGAGACGCGAATTTCGATCCAGTCACTCCCGCGAACGACGGAGCCCAGAAGACAGTTGCTCCTACGGTTCCAGGAAGCACGGTCGTAGGAGCGGATTCATCCGCGATTGCGCCGGCAAGGCCGGCGCGCATGGCATCGCGGGCGGAGCCCTACGAGATGGGCGCCAACCCTTCGGCGAACTCCCGCGCCAGGGCCAGGAAGGCGCTGGTCAGGCGCGCCTGGCGGCGTTCCTTCAGGCAGAACAGGTACTCGTCGATCAGCGGCGCGCCCTGCAGCTCCAGCACGCGCAGCTCGGGGTTATCCGGCACTTCCTGGCGGGCGATGATGCTCACCCCGAGGTTGCGGATCACCGCCTCGCGGATCGACTCGCGGCTGCCGATCTCCAGCATCGAGGCCGGCGCCACGCCGGATTCGCGCAACAGCTTCTCGGTCAGCTCGCGGGTGGTAGAGCCGGCCTCGCGCATCAGCAGGCAGTGGTTGCGCAGCTCGCCCAGGGCCACCGCGCGCTGCGCCGCCAGCGGATGGCTGCGGTGCACCGCCAGCACCAGCGGGTCGCGGCCGAGCACCAGGTGGATCAGCCGCGCGTCCTCCACCGGCTGCGACGAGGCCGCCAGGTCCACCCGGCATTCGTAGAGGGCCTCCAGCACCTGCTGCGAGTTGCCGATCTCCACCGACACCTCGATCTGCGGGTAGCGCTCGCGGAAGGCCTTGATCAGCCCAAGCACGTAGTAGGGAGAGGTGGCGCCGATGCGCAGGCTGCCCTGCATCTGCCCGCAGTTGCGCAGGAAGAACTCGATGTCCGCTTCCTGCTGCAGCAGCGCCTGGACCATGGGCAGCAGGCGCGCGCCTTCGTCGGTGAGGGTCAGGCGGCGGCCGCCGCGGTAGAACAGCTCTACGGCGTACTGGCCTTCCAGGCTGCGGATCTGCGTGGTCACCGTCGGCTGGCTGAGGCCGAGCTTCTTCGCCGCCTGGGTGATGCTGCCCAGGCGCGCCACCATGTAGAAGGCCTTGAGTTCGGCGCTCAGCATCGCTCGGGCTGCTCCGGGAAGGGGTGGCGTCCCCAACTGGATTCGAACCAGTATCTAGCCCTTAGGAGGGGCTTATTCTATCCCTTGAACTATGGGGACACGCCTGGGTCCGCGGCTGCCGCCGGGACCGGGTGGGCATGTTAACCAGCGTCGAGGCATTTGTCATGCCACGGCGTGGATTTCACACCAGCAGCGGAGGCCCGCATGAGCGAGCAGCACAATGTCCACACCCTGATCCCCGATTCGCCCTTCGCCACCTTCGAGGTGCGCGTCGCCAGCGCCGCCGATGCCGCCGCCCTGGCGCCCTTGCTGCAGCAGCTCGACGCGGACGAGCCGGCGCTGGACGTCGCCCTGCTCGCCCTGCGCCTGGAAACTCCGGAGCCCAGGCGCGTGGTCCTGGTCGCCGAGCGCGAGGGGCGCCTGCTGGGCACCTGCACCCTCAACCTGATCGAGCACCTCGCCCATGGCTTCGCCCGCTCCGCGGTCCTGGAAGACATGGTGGTGGACAACCGCGCCCGCGGCCAGGGCATCGGCCAGGCGCTGATCGGCAGGGCCGCGCAGCGGGCCCGCGAGTGGGGTTGCTACAAGCTGGCGCTGTCCAGCCACCTGGATCGCGAAGCCGCGCACCGCTTCTACGCCGCCATGGGCTTCGCCGCCCACGGCGTCAGCCTGGCGTTGCCGCTGCACTGACCGCGGCTTCGTCCACCAGCGCCAGCAGGCCACGCACGCAGGTGTCCAGGCTGCTGGAGTTGTCCAGCACCCGCAGCGGCGGCGCCAGGCCCGCGGCGAAGGCGGCATTGCGCGCCAGGCGCGCCTCGATCTGCGCCGGCGTTTCCCGCCCGCGGGCGACCAGGCGCTGGCGCAGCACCTCGGGGGCGACCTGCAGCAGCACCGCGAGCAGGCCGGGGTAGCGACGCCGCGCCTGCTCCAGGTGCCCGCGCGAACCGTTGACCAGCACCACGTGGCCGCGGGCCAGCCAGTCGTCGATCTGCCGCGGGATGCCATAGCACAGGCCGTTGGCCCGCCAGCTCATGGCGAAGGCGCCATTGCGCTCCAGGCGCTCGAAGACTTCGGGGGTCACCGCTTCGGCGTCCTCGCCGCGGGCCTCGGCGGAGCGGGTGATCACCCGCCGCACCACGTGCCCGCCCCGCCCGGCCAGCGGCGCCGCCGCGGCCTGGAGCAGGCTGTCCTTGCCCGAGCCCGAGGGGCCCATCAGATAGATCAACTTGCCGCTCATGCTCGTCTCTGCACCGCGCCACCCGGGGCGCGGACGCTGCGTATGATACCCGCGCGGCGGCGGCGCGGAAGGACGAAAGTTGCCGCCCCGGCCCTGCGCGACGGGCGAAGCTGTGCCATCATCCGCGCCCCCGTGAACCATTGCCCGTGCTGGTGGTCGGATGATGGCGCAATGGCAGCCGGGGGCCAGGGACTTGAGCTAATCTGAGGCAATAGGTCCCATGGGCCACGTGCCAATCGAAAGAAAGTATGCAGATCGACTCGCATTTCGGACGATTGGTGCTGGCATTTAGCCTCCATGCAACGCAGAATACGTCGCAGAATTGACGTCAAGTAATTGGTCGGCCACCTGATTACTGCCCTTGCGCTGAACGGCCAACGGATTTCGCTGTCATAGGGACTCGAACACAGACCCCTTGGCACCGTTTCCCTGACTTACAGGTTTAATGTATGCGCCCATTGAAACAGGCAACCCCAAGCTACTCCAGTCGCACCGCCGACAAGTTCGTCGTCCGTCTGCCCGAAGGCATGCGCGAGCGTATCGCCGAGGTCGCCCGCAATCACCACCGCAGCATGAACTCGGAAATCATCGCCCGCCTGGAGCAGAGCCTGCTGCAAGAGGGCGCCCTGCAGGACAACCTCGGCATCCGCCTGGACAGCCCCGAGCTGAGCCTGCACGAGCGCGAGCTGCTGCAGCGCTTCCGCCAGCTGACCCACCGCCAGCAGAATGCGCTGATCGCCCTGATCGCCCACGATGCGGAAATGGCCAGCAACGCCTGAGCCCAGCAGTACCGAAGAAGCCGGCCACGCGCCGGCTTTTTCATGCCCGCGAAACCTGCGCCCCTGAAACGCAAAAACCGCCCGAAGGCGGTTTCTCACGGCCACGGCGGGCCTACATCAGGAACAGCGTGGCAAGGCCGAGGAAGATGAAGAAGCCGCCGCTGTCGGTCATGGCGGTGATCATCACGCTGGAGCCCATGGCCGGGTCGCGGCCCAGGCGCAGCAGGGTCATGGGGATCATCACCCCGGCGAAGGCCGCCAGCAGCAGGTTGAGGGTCATGGCCGCGGTCATCACCACGCCCAGCTCCCAGTTGCCGTAGAGGTAGAAGGCCACGACGCCTATCACCCCGCCCCAGACCAGGCCGTTGACCAGCGCCACGCCCAGTTCCTTGCGCAGCAGGCGCGTGGCGTTGCTGGTCTGGATCTGGTCCAGGGCCATGGCGCGGACGATCATGGTGATGGTCTGGTTGCCCGAGTTGCCGCCGATGCCGGCGACGATCGGCATCAGCGCGGCCAGCGCCACCAGTTTTTCGATGGAGCCTTCGAACAGGCCGATCACCCGCGAGGCGACGAAGGCGGTGATCAGGTTGGTGGCCAGCCAGGTCCAGCGGTTGCGCACCGATTTCCACACCGAGGCGAAGATGTCTTCCTCCTCGCGCAGACCGGCCATGTTCAGCACTTCGGTCTCGCTTTCCTCGCGGATGAGGTCGACCATCTCGTCGATGGTCAGGCGGCCGATCAGCTTGCCGTTCTTGTCCACCACCGGAGCGGAGATCAGGTCGTAGCGCTCGAACGCCTGGGCGGCGTCGTAGCCGTCCTCGTCGGGCTGGAAGGTCACCGGGTCGGTGGCCATGACCTCGGCCACCTGCTTGTCCGGGTCGTTGACCAGCAGGCGCTTGATCGGCAGCACGCCCTTGAGCAGGCCGTCGTAGTCGACCACGAAGAGCTTGTCGGTATGCCCCGGCAGCTCCTTCAGGCGGCGCAGGTAGCGCAGCACCACTTCCAGGCTGACGTCGTCGCGGATGGTGACCATCTCGAAGTCCATCAGCGCGCCGACTTCGTCTTCCTCGTAGGACAACGCCGAGCGCACGCGCTCGCGCTGCTGCGCATCGAGGCTTTCCATCAGCTCGTGGACCACGTCGCGCGGCAGTTCCGGCGCGAGGTCGGCGAGTTCGTCGGCGTCCATTTCCTTGGCCGCGGCGAGGATCTCGTGATCGTCCATGTCGGCGATCAGCGTCTCGCGGACGGCGTCGGATACTTCCAGGAGGATGTCGCCGTCGCGCTCGGCCTTGACCAGCTGCCAGACCGTCAGGCGGTCGCCCAGCGGCAGCGATTCGAGGATGTGGGCGATGTCGGCGGGGTGCAGGTCATCGAGCTTGCGTTGCAGCTCGGCGAGGTTCTGCCGGTGCACCAGGTTCTCGACGAGGTCCTGGTGCTGGCCTTCCTGGCGGTGCGCCAGGTCTTCGACCAGCTTGTGCTTGTTCAGCAGCTCGACCACCTGGTTCAGGCGGTCCTGCAGGCTTTCCTGCGGCTTCTTGGCTTCTACTTCGGTCATAGCACGCTCCACCCCCAGCGGCGGAGCGCGCACGGGGGCTCAAAACATCAGGTCGTGTTGAGGCAATCGGGGTTCTGGGTAACTACTGGGTAAGTCCATGGTGGTGTGCCCACGCGCCCATGTCGGGCAGATAGGGGAAATGATAACACTCCGCAGCCTGTTCAGCGTTACAAAATAGCGGCTAGAACAATCGCTTGCGGCACAAAGTTGAGGGTGACTTCACTCGCTATCACTGACGCCGGAAAAAGCTGTCGAGACACCCGGAAATTTCGCGAAGGCCAGGCGGGATAGGCTGCATGCAGCCCTGTCACGGAGGATCGGAAATGCGCCTGCCGCCCCTGCACTGCCTGCTCCCGCTGCTCGCCCTCATGGCAATGGACAGCCCTGCCGCCACGCTGTTCCGCTGCGAGGCCGCCGATGGCCGTATCGGCTTCCACCAGCATGGCTGCCCGCCGGGCCAGGCGCAAAGCCGGCAGCGGGCGCACAACCCGACGCCGGGCAGCGGCAAGCCGGTGCCCCTCGCCCGCCAGGAACCGGCGCGCCGGCAGGCGGCCCCGGGTGGCGGCGGGACGGTAGTGGTCGGCGAGCGCGAGGACGGCTGCGGCAACCAGCTCGACGACCGGGAAAGGCGCACCGCGATCCTGCAGAAGCGCATCCGCACCGGCATGACCCGCGCGGACGTGGAAAGCGCCTTCGGCCGCCCGGACCGCGTCAGCCAGCTGGACGAGCGGCAGCGCTACCACTACGACGCCAGGCCCGGCCAGGGCAGGCGCACGGTGACCTTCGACGAGTTCGGCTGCGTGCAGGGCAAGGCGGCGCGCCAGCGGCGCTGAGCCTGAGCCCGGGCCTGAAAAATCGGGGGCAAAGAAAAAGGGCCTGCATTGCTGCAGGCCCTTTCGGTAGATGGCGCACTCAGGAGGATTCGAACCTCCGACCGCTCGGTTCGTAGCCGAGTACTCTATCCAGCTGAGCTATGAGTGCGCTGGTTGGTGCAGTTTAGCCAGGTTCACCAACTGGTGCAGCACCTTGGGCCGAGGCCTTTCGTCGCTGCTGGCGTCCGCTTTCGCGTACCGCCTGTGTAGTGGCGCACTCAGGAGGATTCGAACCTCCGACCGCTCGGTTCGTAGCCGAGTACTCTATCCAGCTGAGCTATGAGTGCGCTGGTTGGTGCAGTTTAGCCAGGTTCACCAACTGGTGCAGCACCTTGGGCCGAGGCCTTTCGTCGCTGCTGGCGTCCGCTTTCGCGTACCGCCTGTGTAGTGGCGCACTCAGGAGGATTCGAACCTCCGACCGCTCGGTTCGTAGCCGAGTACTCTATCCAGCTGAGCTATGAGTGCGCTGATGGGGCGCAGATTCTAGTCCTAACTTTCAGACGTGTCAAACAGATTTTTCAATCTTTTCAGTAGCTTAGCTACCTGACGCGTCATTCGCACCAGAATGTGCAAATGGCGGAGAGGGGGGGATTCGAACCCCCGACACCCTTTTGAGGTGTACTCCCTTAGCAGGGGAGCGCCTTCGGCCACTCGGCCACCTCTCCGCAACACGGGGCGCATGATATCCATGTTTTCCCCGTTTGCAAAGGAATTTTTTTAGAAAAATTAATGGTTTGGTTCTTGGTCTTTCTCTTTCTGGATGCGCTGGTAGATCTCTTCGCGGTGGACAGCGACTTCCTTCGGCGCATTCACGCCAATGCGCACCTGATTTCCCTTGACGCCCAGTACGGTCACAGTGACGTCATCACCAACCATCAGGGTCTCTCCGACCCGGCGAGTCAGAATCAGCATTCCTTTCTCCTTTCGTGTTTCGGATAAGCAGTCTGCAAAAAAGAAATGGCGGCAGAGCCACTGAAAATCAAGTGTGTGCTCCTTCACCCAAGTATTGACCAGTCCACGCGGAATGAAAGTTCCGATGGCCCGGTCAAAAACGACAAAAGGCGCGGGATGAGCCGCGCCTTTTGCATGATGCCGTCTTACTCGCCCTGGCGGGCTGGGGCATCCAGCTCGAAGGCGGTGTGCAGGGCACGTACCGCGAGCTCCAGGTATTTTTCCTCGATGACCACCGACACCTTGATTTCCGAGGTGGAGATCATCTGGATGTTGATGCTCTCCTTGGCCAGCGCCTCGAACATGCGGCTGGCGACGCCGGCGTGGGAACGCATGCCGACGCCGACGATGGAGACCTTGGCGATGTTGGTATCGCCGGTGGCTTCGCGCGCGCCGATGTTGGCGGCGGTCTGCTTGAGGATTTCCAGGGCCGCCAGGTAGTCGTTGCGGTGCACGGTGAAGGTGAAGTCGGTGGTGTTATCGTGCGAGACGTTCTGCACGATCATGTCGACTTCGATGTTCGCGGCACTGATCGGCCCGAGGATCTTGAAGGCCACCCCGGGGGTATCCGGTACGCCACGGATGGTCAGCTTGGCTTCGTCGCGGTTGAAGGCGATGCCGGAGATGATCGGCTGTTCCATGGATTCCTCTTCATCAAGGGTAATGAGGGTGCCCGGACCCTCCTGGAAGCTGTGCAGCACGCGCAGCGGAACATTGTACTTGCCGGCGAACTCCACCGAGCGGATCTGCAGCACCTTGGAGCCGAGGCTGGCCATTTCCAGCATTTCCTCGAAGGTGATCTTGTCCAGTCGGCGGGCCTGCGGCACTACGCGCGGGTCGGTGGTGTAGACGCCATCGACGTCGGTATAGATCTGGCACTCGTCGGCCTTCAGCGCCGCGGCCAGGGCCACGCCGGTGGTGTCGGAGCCGCCGCGGCCGAGGGTGGTGATGTTGCCGTGCTCGTCCACGCCCTGGAAACCGGCGACCACGACCACGCGGCCGGCCTTGAGGTCGCTGCGGATGTTGGCGTCGTCGATGCTCAGGATACGCGCCTTGGTGTGGGCGCTGTCGGTCAGGATGCGCACCTGGTTGCCGGTGTAGGAAACCGCCGACACACCGCGCTTGATCAGGGCCATGCTCAGCAGGGCGATGGTGACCTGCTCGCCGGTGGAGACCATGACGTCCAGTTCGCGCGGAACCGGCTGCTCCATGACCTGCTTGGCCAGGCCGATCAGGCGGTTGGTTTCGCCGCTCATGGCGGAGACCACCACCACGATGTCATGCCCCGCCTCGCGGAACTTCTTCACCTTCTCGGCCACCTGCTCGATACGCTCGACGGTGCCGACGGAGGTCCCTCCAAACTTCTGTACGATCAAAGCCATTTCAAAAGCCGCCTGATTCCTGAAGGGCGCCCATTAGACAGGCATCGCTGCCCCTTGCCAAGGCCCGCCGGGCGCGCCGCGGGCCTGGCCTTGCCGGTGCTTACCGGCCCTGTTCGACGAAGGCCTTGGCCAGGGCCAGGGCCTCGTCCAGCTTGCCGGCGTCGGTGCCGCCGCCCTGGGCCATGTCCGGGCGACCGCCGCCCTTGCCGCCCACGGCCGCCGCGGCCTGCTTCATCAGGTCGCCGGCCTTGAGCCTGGCGCTGAGGTCCTGGGTCACCCCGGCCACCAGCACCACTTTTTCCTCGAGCACGCCGCCGAGCAGGATCACGCCGCTGCCCAGCTTGTTCTTCAACTGGTCGACCAGCGCCAGCAGCGCCTTGCCGTCCAGGCCGTCGAGGCGCGCGGCCAGCACTTTCACCCCGGCCACGTCCACGGCGGAACCGGCCAGGTCGTCACCGGCGGCGCTGGCGGCCTTGGCCTTGAGCTGCTCCAGTTCCTTCTCCAGCTGGCGGTTGCGCTCGAGCAGGCCGGAGAGCTTGTCCAGCAGGTTGTCGCGGCTGCCCTTGACCAGGCCGGCGGCTTCCTTGAGCTGCTCTTCGGCGCCGTTCAGGTAGGCCAGCGCGGCCGCGCCGGTCACCGCCTCGATGCGGCGCACGCCGGCGGCCACGCCGCCTTCGCTGGTGATCTTGAACAGGCCGATGTCGCCGGTGCGGCCGACGTGGGTGCCGCCGCACAGCTCGACGGAGAAGCCGCCGCCCATGGTCAGCACGCGCACCTGGTCGCCGTACTTCTCGCCGAACAGCGCCATGGCGCCCTTGGCCTTGGCGGTTTCGATGTCGGTCTCTTCGGTCTCAACTTCGCTGTTGGCGCGGATTTCGCGGTTGACGATGTCTTCCAACTGCTTCAGCTGCTCGGACTTGATGGCCTCGAAGTGGCTGAAGTCGAAGCGCAGGCGCTGGCTGTCGACCAGCGAGCCTTTCTGCTGCACGTGATCGCCCAGTACCTGGCGCAGCGCGGCGTGCAGCAGGTGGGTGGCCGAGTGGTTCAGCGCGGTGGCCTGGCGCACCGAGGCGTCGACCTCGGCCTTGACCGCGGCGCCGACGCTCAGGCTGCCCTGGGCGACGATGCCGTGGTGCAGGTGGGCGCCGCCGGCCTTGGTGGTGTCGCGCACGTCGAAGCGCACGCCGGCGCCGGACAGGGTGCCGCAGTCGCCGACCTGGCCACCGGATTCGGCGTAGAACGGCGTCTGGTCGAGGACGACCACGCCCTCCTCGCCTTCGTTGAGTTTCTCGACGGCCTTGCCGTCCTTGAACAGCGCGATGATCTGGCCGGCGCCGGAAACGCCCTGGTAGCCGAGGAAGCGGGTGTCGCCGTCGACCTTCACCAGACTGTTGTAGTCCATGCCGAAGGCACTGGCCGAACGGGCGCGCTCGCGCTGGGCCTCCATCTCGCGCTCGAAGCCTTCCTCGTCGAGGGTCAGGCTGCGCTCGCGGGCGATGTCGTTGGTCAGGTCCACCGGGAAGCCGTAGGTGTCGTACAGCTTGAACACCACGTTGCCGGGGATGACGCTGCCTTTCAGTTCGCTCAGGTCCTGCTCGAGGATTTTCAGGCCCTGCTCCAGGGTCTTGGCGAACTGTTCTTCCTCGGTCTTGAGCACGCGCTCGATGTGCGCCTGCTGCTGCTTCAGCTCGGGGAAGGCCTCGCCCATCTCGCCAACCAGCGCGGCGACGATCTTGTGGAAGAAGCTGCCCTTGGCGCCCAGCTTGTTGCCGTGGCGGCAGGCGCGGCGGATGATGCGGCGCAGCACGTAGCCGCGGCCCTCGTTGGACGGCAGCACGCCGTCGGCGATGAGGAAGCTGCAGGAACGAATGTGGTCGGCGACCACCTTCAGCGACGGCGCGTCGTCATTGGCGCAGCCGATGGCCTCGGCGGAGGCTTTCAGCAGGCTCTGGAACAGGTCGATCTCGTAGTTCGAGTGGACGTGCTGCAGCACCGCGCTGATGCGCTCCAGGCCCATGCCGGTGTCCACGCTCGGCGCCGGCAGCGGGTGCATCACGCCGTCCGCGGTGCGGTTGAACTGCATGAACACGTTGTTCCAGATCTCGATGTAGCGGTCGCCGTCCTCTTCCGGGGAACCGGGCGGGCCGCCCCAGATGTCGGCGCCGTGGTCGTAGAAGATCTCGGTGCAGGGGCCGCAGGGGCCGGTGTCGCCCATCGCCCAGAAGTTGTCGGAGGCGTAGGGAGCGCCCTTGTTGTCGCCGATGCGCACCATGCGCTCGGCCGGCACGCCGACTTCTTTGGTCCAGATGTCGTAGGCCTCGTCATCGCTGGCGTAGACGGTGACCCAGAGCTTTTCCTTGGGCAGGTTCAGCCACTTGTCCGAGGTCAGGAATTCCCAGGCGTAGTGGATGGCGTCGCGCTTGAAGTAGTCGCCGAAGCTGAAGTTGCCCAGCATTTCGAAGAAGGTGTGGTGGCGCGCGGTGTAGCCGACGTTTTCCAGGTCGTTGTGCTTGCCACCGGCGCGCACGCATTTCTGGCTGGTGGTGGCGCGGGTGTAGGCGCGTTTCTCCAGGCCCAGGAAGCAGTCCTTGAACTGGTTCATGCCGGCGTTGGTGAACAGCAGGGTCGGGTCGTTCGCCGGAATCAGCGAACTCGACGCTACGCGGGTATGCCCCTTCTCTTCGAAGAAGCGGAGGAAGGCTTCACGGATTTCAGCGCTTTTCATAGGTTCTTCCACGGAAAAATGCGGCCACGAATCGCCGGCAAAGGGCCGCATTATATCGGCCCTGCGTACCGGGTACAGTGTGTTTGTACGATAGATGGCAGCTATTGTGCTTCCATCCTAGTCAGTCGCGACGAAAGGCGGCGAAAGCCTCGACGATACGGGGAATGTCCGCCGTTTTCACGTCCAGGTGGGTGACCAGGCGCAGGCGCGGGGCGGCGCTGACGCGGATGCCGCGCCCGCCGAGGAAGCCGCGCAGGGCTTCGGCGCGCTCGCCAATGCCGACGTAGACCATGTTGGTCTGCACCGGCTCGACGGCGTAGCCCAGCTCCGCCAGGCCGCGGCCGAGGGTCTCGGCATTGGCGTGGTCCTCGGCCAGGCGCTCTACCTGGTGGTCCAGCGCATACAGCCCGGCCGCGGCCAGGCCGCCGGCCTGGCGCATGCCGCCGCCGACCATCTTGCGCAGGCGCCGGGCCCTGCCGATCAGCTCGGCGCTGCCGCACAGCACCGAGCCCACCGGCGCGCCCAGCCCCTTGGACAGGCACACCGAGACGGAATCGAAGTGGCGGGTAATCTCGCCGGCGTCCACGCCCAGCTTCACCGCCGCGTTGTACAGGCGCGCGCCGTCCAGGTGCAGGCCCAGGCCGCGGCGACGGGTCAGCTCGCGGGCGGCGGCCAGGTAGGCCAGCGGCAGGACCTTGCCCTGCATGGTGTTCTCCAGGGCCAGCAGGCGGGTACGGGCGAAGTGGAAGTCGTCCTGCTTGATGGCCGCCTCGACCTTGCCCAGGTCCAGCGAACCGTCGGCCTCACCCTCGATGGGCTGCGGCTGGATCGAACCCAGCACCGCGGCGCCGCCGCCCTCGTATTTATAGGTGTGGGCCTGCTGGCCGACGATGTACTCGTCGCCGCGGCCGCAGTGGGCCATCAGCCCGAGCAGGTTGCTCATGGTGCCGGTGGGCACGAAGAGCGCGGCGGCGAAGCCCAGGCGCTCGGCCAGGATGGCCTCCAGGCGGTTGACGGTGGGGTCCTCGCCATAGACGTCGTCGCCCAGCTCGGCCCGGGCCATGGCCTCGCGCATCCCGGCACTGGGCAGGGTGACGGTGTCGCTGCGAAGGTCGATGACGGACATGGCGGGGCTCCTGGAAAGCGGGGAAAGAGCCCGATGCTATGCGCTTGCCAGCCCCGGAACAAGGACGGCTGTTCGTAGGGCGGATAACCGTTCGCGGTTATCCGCCGTTGGCCGGAACGCCGGTGCCCGTCGGCCGCGGCGGATAACGCCGTAGGCGTTATGCGCCCTACGGGTTGGAAAGAGGCGGCGCAGCCTGCAAGACAGTTGCTCCTACATCCGTGCCGCCCTGGAACCGTAGGACTCTGTCCGCGAATCGCGCGCAGGGCGCGCTCCTGCAGGTAGGGCCAGAGGTGGGCATGGGGCCGGAGCGGCGCCGTGGTTCAGAGCTTGGTGGGCACCACGAGGATGCCCGCGCGCAGGCCGTTTCTCACCCGCGGGTTGGGGAAGATGATGCGGGCGCCCTTCTCTTCGACGATCCAGCGGGTGCCGCCGATGTCCTCGGCGAGCAGGTAGCCGTGGTCCAGCTCGGTGAAGTTGTCCACGGCGTCGTCCAGGTGCAGGCGGAAGTGGTCGCTGTGCTTGATCACCTCGCGGGAAACGGCGAACAGTTGCAGGCCGTCCAGGCCGCCCTCCCCGGCCGGCGCCTCGGTGCCGTCGACCAGCACCTGCAGCAGCCCCTCCAGGCGGCCCAGGTTGACCACCTGGTTCTGCCCGAAGGGCCGTGCCTTGCCCAGTTCCAGGGTGAAGGCCTCGGCACCCAGGCGGCTATAGGTGTAGGAGCTGAAGGTGATGCCGGTCTTGCTCTGCAGCAGCACCGCGTCGATGCCGGCGCTACGCAGCCGGGCCAGTTCCGTGCGGGAATGCTCGCGCCCCTCGCTCCAGGGGTAGAGGGCGAACTGTTCGATCTTCGAGCCGCGGATGGCCGTGTGCAGGTCGTAGTGCAGGCGCTGGCGGCCGTCGCGGGCGAAGAAGGCCGCGGCCAGGCGCTCCAGCTCGGCGGCGCGCAGGGCCTCGCTGCCGCTGCCGTCCTCGTGGCGGCCGCAGAACAGGCGGTTGATGTCCTGCTCCAGGTAGCGTTCGCCGCGGCGCATGGCCTCCGGGTTGCCGAGCAGGAACAGCAGGCGCGCCGCCGGCTTCAGCTCGCTGCGGGCGATGCGCTGGACCAGGCGGTCGAGCAGCTCGATGGGCGCCGTCTCGTTGCCGTGGATGCCAGCCGAGAGCAGCAGGTCCAGGCCGTTGTCGCGGCCGCTGGCGGGGGTCACCTCGAGGGCGCCCTCGGCCAGCCAGTGCAGGCGCGTGCCGTCGGCGGTGAGCTGGATCTTCTCGGTCGGCTCGCGACCGACGAGGGTCAGGTCGAGCAGCTTGCCCAGTGCTAGCATGCGCGGGTCTCCCGGTTGGCCGCCGGCACCTGCGGGCGGCGGCCCCTGCGATCAGTGATGGTCACATCCACAGTCTGGACCATGTTCGTGGACTTCGGCGGCCTCCAGCTCCAGGCTCAGGCTGAGCTGGTTGACCGCCTGCGGGCGGACCACCAGCAGCGGCACCTCGGTGTCCTCCTCGAAGGACTCGGCGTAGATCAGCAGGCCGCCCTTGCCGTCGGCCTCCAGCCACAGCTCGCGGCCTTCCAGGCGGATGGCCAGGCGGGCGCTGTGGGTCTCGCGGCGGGCGCCGGTGGCGTCTTCGAGGATCAGCGGAAGGCTTTCGGTGGTCATGATGTTCAACTCATCTGGAAGGGGTAGACGGAGCCCAGTTTAAGGATCCGGCTCAGTTCATCCAATGCCGTCCGGCATTCCACCAGCAGTTGCGGGTCGGCCAGGTCGGCTTCGGACAGGCGGTCGCGGTAGTGCTTGTCGACCCAGGCCACCAGGGTGTCGTACAGCGCCGGGGTCATGACCACGCCCGGGTTCACCGCGGCCAGCTCGGCCTCGTTGAGCGCCACGCGCAGGCGCAGGCAGGCCGGGCCGCCGCCATTCTGCATGCTCTGCTTGAGGTCGAAGACCTTCACCTCATGGATCGGCCCGCCCTCGGCGGTCAGGCGCGACAGGTAGCGCCACACGCGCTCGTTCTGCCGGCACTCTTCCGGGACGATCAGCAGCATGCTGCCGTCGGCGCGGCTGAGCAACTGGCTGTTGAACAGGTAGGAACGCACCGCGTCCTCCACCGCGACCTGGTCGGCGGGCACCCGCACCGCCTGGAAGCGGCCGCCGCGGCGGGCCAGCTTGGCGTCCAGCTCGGCCAGCACCCTGTCGGTGTCGAGGAAGGCGTCCTGGTGGTAGAACAGCACCTCGCCGTTGCCCACCGAGATCACGTCGTTGTGGAACACGCCCTGGTCGATCACCGCCGGGTTCTGCTGGGCGTAGACCACGCCCTCCTCGCCCAGGCCGTGCAGGCGGGCCACCGCCTGGCAGGCTTCCAGGGTCTGCCGCGCCGGGTAGCGCGCAGGCTGAGGGAAGCGGCTGTCGAAGGCGCTGCGGCCGAACACGAAGAACTCCACGCCGGCCTCCCCGTAGCCCTTGCAGAAGCGCGTGTGGTTGGCCGCGCCTTCGTCGCCGAACTGCGCCACCGCCGGCAACGCCGGGTGGTGGGCGAAGTGCTTCTCGTCGCGGAACATGGCGCCGAGGATACGGCTGGTGACCGGGTGCTCGATGGAGCGGTGGAACTTGCAGTTGAGGTTGGCGGCGGTGAAATGCACGCGGCCATCGGCGGTGTCGGCGCTGGGGCTGACGGTGGCGGCGTTGGCCGTCCACATGCACGAGGCCGAGCTGACCGCGGCGAGCAGCGGCATGGCTTCCCTGGCCGCCTTGGCGATCACCTCGGCGTCACTGCCGCTGAAGCCGAGGGCCCGCAGCGAGGCCACGGCCGGGCGTTCCTGCGGGGCCAGCACGCCCTGCTTGAAGCCCATGTCCATCAGCGCCTTCATCTTCGCCAGGCCCTGCTTGGCGGCTTCCTTCGGGTTGGACGCCACCTGGCTGTTGCTCTGCGAGGCGACGTTGCCGTAGGACAGGCCACCGTAGTTGTGCGTCGGGCCGACAAGACCGTCGAAGTTCATTTCATGGGCGGTCATCACAGGCTCACTCCCGGAGTCAGGGTTGCAGGCAGGGCAAGGCTTTCGCTTTCCAGCGAGGCCACCGGATAGGCGCAGTAGTCGGCGGCGTAGTAGGCGCTGGGACGGTGGTTGCCGGAGGCGCCGATGCCGCCGAAGGGTGCGCTGCTGGCGGCGCCGGTCAGTTGCTTGTTCCAGTTGACGATGCCGGCGCGGCTCTCCAGCAGGAAGCCCTCGAAGCGCTCGCGGGAGTCCGACAGCAGGCCGGCGGCCAGGCCGTACTGGGTGGCGTTGGCCTCGCGCACGGCCTCGTCGAAACCGGCGTAGCGGATGACCTGCAGCAACGGGCCGAAGAATTCCTCGTCCGGGCGCTCGCTCACGGCGGTCACGTCGAGGATGCCGGGGGTCAGCAGGGCCGCGCCCTCCAGCGGCTGGGACATGGCCAGCAGGGCCACGGCGCCATTGGCCAGCAGGTGTTCCTGGGCCTTGAGCAGGTGCTCGGCGGCGGCCAGGGAGATCACCGAGCCCATGAACGGCGCCGGCTGTTCGTCGAAGCGGCCGACCTTGATGCTCGCGCTCACCGCCACCAGGCGCTCCAGCAGGGCGTCGCCCCAGGCACCGGCGGGCACCAGCAGGCGCCGCGCGCAGGTGCAGCGCTGGCCGGCGGAGATGAAGGCGGACTGGATGATGGTGTAGACCGCGGCGTCCACGTCCCGCACTTCATCGACGATCAGCGGATTGTTGCCGCCCATCTCCAGCGCCAGGATCTTCTGCGGCTGGCCGCCGAACTGGCTGTGCAGCAGGTTGCCGGTGCGGCTGGAGCCGGTGAAGAACAGGCCGTCGATGCCCGCATGGCCGGCCAGGGCCACGCCGGTGTCGCGGGCGCCCTGCACCAGGTTGAGCACGCCCGCCGGCAGGCCGGCGTCGATCCAGGCGCGCAGGGTCAGTTCGGCGACTTTCGGGGTCAGCTCGCTGGGCTTGAAGATCACCGCGTTGCCGGCCAGCAGCGCCGGCACTATATGGCCGTTGGGCAGGTGGCCGGGGAAGTTGTAGGGGCCGAACACCGCGACCACCCCGTGGGGCTTGTGGCGCAGCACGGCAGTGGCGTCGGCCAGCGGGCCGCTCTTGGTGCCGGTGCGCTCGCGGTACGCCTGGACCGAGATGGCCACCTTGTTGACCATGCTGGTGACCTCGGTGGTGGCTTCCCACAGCGGCTTGCCGGTCTCCTCGCCGATCGCCCGGGCCAGCTCGTCGCCGCGCGCCTTGAGGGCGGCGGCGAAGGCTTCCAGCACGGCGATGCGGTCCTCCAGCGGGCGCCGCGCCCAGGCCGGGAAGGCGGCACGGGCGGCGGCCACGGCGGCGCCGACCTGCGCAGCGTTGGCGGCGCGACCGCTCCAGACCACGGCCTGGCTGACCGGGTCGAGGGATTCCAGGGCGTCGCCCTCGCCCGCCTGCCACTGGCCGGCGATGTAGTGGGTAGTCATCTCTTGTTCTCCTCCGATCCGCGCGGGATCAGCGTTTTCCGGCGGACAGCGGCACCGCGCGCACCGAGGCGCCGGCGGACAGGCGCAGGCGCTTGGCGGTCTGCGCGTCGACCACCAGGGAGCCGGCGGCGACCCGCGCCGGGGCCGCGGCGATGCGGCACTCCTCGCGCTTGCGGTTGTGGATCAGGTAGGGCTCGGCGTCATCGCCCGGCGTGCCGATGGCCAGCACCAGGGCCTGGCTGTCGGCGATGGCGCGGATCTTCTCGGTCGGCGCCTCGATGGCCGGGCCCGCGTCGAAGATGTCGACGTAGCCCTGGTAGCTGAAGCCCTCGGCCTTGAGCATGGCCAGCGCCGGTTCGGTGTCCGGGTGCACGCGGCCGATCACGTTGCGCGCCTCTTCCGAGAGGAAGCAGGTGTACAGCGGGAATTTCGGCATCAGTTCGGCGATGAAGGCCTTGTTGCCAACGCCGGTCAGGTAGTCCGCCTGGCTGAATTCCATCTTGAAGAAGTGCCGGCCCAGGCTTTCCCAGAACGGCGAGCGGCCCTCGGCGTCGGACATGCCGCGCATCTCGGCGATCACCTTGTCGCCGAACAGCTCGCGGAACTCGGCGATGAACAGGAAGCGCGCCTTGGACAGCAGGCGGCCGTTGAGGCCCGTGCGGTGGTCGGCATGCAGGAACAGCGAGCACAGCTCGGACTGCCCGGTGAGGTCGTTGGCCAGGAACAGCGTGGGGATCTCGCGATGGATGCCCAGTTCCTGGGAGGCGCTGACGGTGAGGCCGACACGGTAGTTGTACCAGGGCTCGCGCAGGCCGACGGCGCCGGCCACGGCGGAGATGCCGACGACCTTGCCGGCGTCGTCCTCGAGGACGAACAGGTAGTCGGCGTCGGCGCGCTCGGCTTCGCCGCGGAAGGCCTTCTCGGCCCAGCCGACGCGGTGCGACAGGCGCTGCTCGTTGGCCGGCAGCGTGGTCAGCCCGGTGCCGGTGCTGCGCGCCAGTTCGATGAGGGCCGGCAGGTCGGCGCTGGTGACAGGACGAACGATCATATTCACTCCGTTTCGGCTTCAGGCCGCAGGCTCCAGGCCACCGGCGAAAGCTTCCGTTTGGGCCCGCAGCCTGCCGCTTGCAGCCTGCAGCCCATGACTCACACCGCCACCAGGCGGACGCTGGCACCTTCGCCGATGCCCAGGGCCTCGGCGGCCTCGGCGCCGAGGGTCACCGGCTTGCCGGGCACCCAGTCCAGCTCGGCGACCAGCGCACGGTAGTCCTGCAGCAGTCCGTTGGTGACCAGGTAGCTGCGGGTGGCCTTGGGCACCTCGCCGATGCGCACCGGCACCAGGCGGCTCTGGGCGATGGAGCGGATGCCCGAGGTGCGCGCGTGCAGGGTCGGGCCGCCATCGAAGATGTCGATGTAGTTGTCGGTCTCGAAGCCTTCGCGCATCAGGATGTCGAAGGTGATCTGCGCCCGCGGGTGCACCTGGCCCATGGCCTCCTGCGCCTCGTCCGGCAGCAGCGGCACGTAGATCGGGTAGTGCGGCATCAACTCGGCGAGGAAGGTGCGGCTCTTCAGCCCGGAGAGCTTCTCGGCCTCGCTGTAGTTGAGGTCGAAGAAGTTGCGCCCGACGGCGTTCCAGAACGGCGACTCGCCCTGCTCGTCGCTGTAGCCGACGATCTCGGTGACCACGGCGTCGGCGAAGCGCTCCGGGTGGCTGGCCATGAACAGCAGGCGGCCGCGGGAGTTGAGCTCGGCGATGGGGGTGTTCACCAGCTCGCGCCGCACGTAGAAGCTGGTCAGCAGGCTGTTGCCGGTGAGGTCGTGGCACAGCGAGAGGACGTGGATCTTGTTGTGGATCTTCAGCTCGCGCGAGGCGTGCACGAAGGTCTCGTTGCGGAAGCTGTAGAAGGGCTCGGAGAAGCCGGCCGAAGCGACGATGGCCGAGCAGCCGACCAGTTGCCCGGTCTGAGTGTCCTCGAGGACGAAGAAGTAGCTTTCCTCGCCGTTGTAGCTGACTTCGGCGGCGAACGACGCTTCCGAGGCCAGGATCTTTTCCTTCAGCCTTTCCGCGTCGTCCGGCAGCGACGTGACGCCGACCGGGCTGTCCGCGGCGAGACGCTGCACCTGCTGCAGGTCGGCCACTTGGGCGGGGCGCATCACCAGCATGGCGTCACTCCTCTAACCAGACAAAACCACATGAACTTTCCCCGTCGCGTCGCAGGCACGGGACAGCCTGCGCCAACGCATTCGGGGCCTGCGAAGAACGGCCGGGCGCACCCGGCCGGGTCGAACCGGCGCCGGCGGAATGGCCGGCGCCGTACTGCCGATCAGCCGCGGGTGAGCTTGGCCACCGCGCGTTCCAGGCGATCCAGGCCTTCGTCGATGTCGGCGTCCTCGATCACCAGGCTGGGCGCGAAGCGCACCACGTCCGGGCCGGCCTGCAGGATCATCAGGCCTTCCTTCTCGGCGGCGTTGAACACGTCCTTGGCCTTGCCCTTCCAGGCATCGGACAGCACCGCGCCGATCAGCAGGCCGAGGCCGCGGACCTGGGTGAAGATGCCGTATTCCTGGCCGAGCTTCTCCAGGCGCGCCTTGAAGCGCTCGTGCTTGGCGCGCACGCCTTCGAGCACCTCAGGAGTATTGATCACATCGAAGGCCGCGCCAGAAACCGCGCAGGCCAGCGGGTTGCCGCCGTAGGTGGTGCCGTGGGTGCCCACCACCAGGTGCTCGGCGATCTTCGCGGTGGTCAGCATGGCGCCGATGGGGAAGCCGCCACCCAGGCTCTTGGCGCTGGAGAGGATGTCCGGGACCACGCCGTAGTGCTGGTAGGCGTAAAGGTAGCCGGTACGGCCGAAGCCGCTCTGCACTTCGTCGAAGATCAGCAGCGCGTCGTGCTCGTCGCACAGCTTGCGCACGCCTTCCAGGTAGGCCTTGTCGGCCGGCAGCACACCGCTCTCGCCCTGCACCGGCTCGATGATCACGGCGCAGGTCTTGTCCGAGATGGCCGCCTTGAGCGCGTCCAGGTCGTCGAACGGGATGTGGGTGATGCCCTCGACCTTCGGCCCGAAGCCGTCGGAGTACTTGGCCTGGCCGCCGACGTTGACGGTGAACAGGGTGCGGCCGTGGAAGCTGTTGACCATCGAGATGATCTCGTACTTCTGCGGACCGTAGACGTCGTGGGCGTAGCGGCGCGCCAGCTTGAGCGCGGCCTCGTTGGCCTCGGCGCCGGAGTTGGCGAAGAACACCCGCTCGGCGAAGGTGGCGTCGATCAGCTTCTGCGCCAGGCGCAGGGCCGGCTCGTTGGTGAACACGTTGGAGACGTGCCAGATCCTGTTGGCCTGCTCGGCCAGCGCGCCGACCAGCGCCGGGTGGCAGTGGCCCAGGGAGTTGACGGCGATGCCGCCGGCGAAGTCCACCAGCTCGCGGCCGCTCTGGTCCCAGACTCGCGAACCCTGACCACGCACCGGGATGAAGGCGGCCGGAGAGTAGTTGGGGACCATCAACTGGTCGAAGTCGGAGCGTTGTACCTGAGCATGCGGAGCGGACATCGGTGTTCTCCTGCCTGGTGAGGCGGCTATCGATGGAAGGATTGTAGGGACGAAAGACCGGTTGGCATTGCCGCCAAGCGACAACTTCTTATAGCGCCAACCCGTGGATTTCCGAGGCTTTCGGAAATGCGACAGAAAGCGTCGGTAAGGCGCAGTGTAAAGCCAGGGAGGGCCCGCGGGTACAAGGCGCGGGGGAATTTGTTCGATGGCCGGACAGGGGAAGGTTGGGTGGGGTTTTCGTGGGGGAGAGAGGACGCCTGGCCCTTCCTCTCCGGGACGCTCGGCGTTGCCGGGAAATCCCGATTGTTCGCGAGCAAGCTCGCTCCTACGAAAAGCCCACGCAGCACCGCGCTTGCTCTTGTAGGAGCGAGCTTGCTCGCGAAGGGGATTCCCCGGTGGCTACAGCGCCTGGACTCGGCTCCGCCCCTCTCCCTAACCCTCTCCCTGAAGGGAGAGGGGACCGTTGGGCAGACGCGGATGTACAGGAGTTAGCCGGCAACGCCGAAAGCCTCAGGCTAAGACCATACCTTCTCTCGGCACGGACAAGCCCCCTCTCCCTTCAGGGAGAGGGCTGGGGAGAGGGAACGCGGCCAAGCCCAACGTCAGCGTAACCGGGAGCCTCCCCCGCTCCACTCACCCCCGCTCGCCAGGCCCCGGCGCACCATCGGCGACACCCTGCCCACGACGCTGATTACGGTCCTCACGAGGGGTCACGCCAAAGAAGTTGCGGTAGGCGCTGGAGAAGTGCGGGCCGCTGGAGAAGCCGCAGGACAGGCCGATCTGGATGATCGACTTGCTGGTCTGCATGAGCATCTGCCGCGCGCGGTTCAGGCGCAGTTCCAGGTAGTACTGACTGGGCACGCGGGTCAGGTACTGCTTGAAGATGCGCTCCAGCTGGCGGCGCGACACGCAGACGTGCTGGGCGATCTCGTCGGTGGTCAGCGGCTCCTCGATGTTCGCTTCCATCAGCAGCACCGCCTGGGTGAGCTTGGGGTGGCTGGAGCCCAGGCGGTTCTTCAGCGGAATGCGCTGGCGCTCGCTGCCCTCGCGGATGCGCTCGACCACCAGCTCCTCGGACACCGCGCCGGCCAGTTCCGCGCCGTGGTCGCGGGACAGCACCGCCAGCAGCAGGTCGAGCACGGCCATGCCGCCGCAGGCGCTGAGGCGGTCGCGGTCCCACTCGAACAGGTGGTTGGTGGCGATGACCTTGGGGTAGCGCTCGGTGAAGTCGTCGTGCCAGCGCCAGTGCACCGCGGCGCGGTAGCCGTCGAGCAGGCCGAGCTGGGCCAGCGGGTAGATGCCGGCGGACAGCGCGCCGACGCTGGCGCCGCCGCGGGCCAGCTGCTTGAGGGCGGCGGCCAGCGGCGCGGAGACCTGCTGCGGCGCCTCGTCGGCGACCAGGAAGACGCGCTGACACTGCTCCAGCACGCCTTGCCAGGCCTGCCCCGGCAGGCGCCAGCCGTCGCCCTCGGCGGGCTGCTCGGCGTTCATGAACACCGGGTCGTAGAGCGCTTCGGGGTGCAGGCGCCGGGCGACCCGCAGGGCCTCCTCGGCGAGCGCCAGGGTCAGCGCGCGGGTCTGGGGCCAGAGCAGGAAACCGATGCGTTGGGCAGTCATGCGGAGGCTTCTGTCGACTTCTTCGGGGGACAGCTTACTTCAAGCTGCCGGAAAGGAACTGCTTCAGACGCTCCGATTGAGGGTTGGCCAACACCTCTTTCGGACATCCACGCTCTTCCACCAGGCCCTTGTGCAGGAACACCAGCTGGTTGGAGACCTCGCGGGCGAAGCCCATCTCGTGGGTCACCACCACCATGGTGCGGCCTTCCTGGGCCAGGTCCTGCATGACCTTGAGCACCTCGCCCACCAGCTCCGGGTCCAGCGCCGAGGTCGGTTCGTCGAACAGCATCACCTCCGGCTCCATGGCCAGGGCGCGGGCGATGGCCACGCGCTGCTGCTCGCCGCCGGACATGTGCGCCGGGTAGGCGTCCTTGCGGTGCGCCACGCCGACCTTGGCCAGGTAGTGCTCGGCCTTCTCCAGGGCTTCCTTCTTCGATACGCCGAGCACGTGCACCGGCGCCTCGATGACGTTGTCCAGGGCGCTCATGTGCGACCACAGGTTGAAGTGCTGGAACACCATCGACAGGCGCGAGCGCATGCGCTGCAGCTGGCGGGTGTCGGCGGCCTTGAGCGCGCCGTCCTTGTTCGGCACCAGCTTCAGCTCCTCGCCGTTGAGCAGGATCCTGCCGGCGTGGGGCTGCTCCAGCAGGTTGATGCAGCGCAGGAAGGTGCTCTTGCCCGAGCCGGAGGAGCCGATGATGCTGATCACGTCGCCCGCTTTCGCCGCCAGGGAAACGCCCTTGAGCACTTCGTGGGTGCCGTAGCGCTTGTGCAGGTCTTGGATTTCCAGTTTGTACATGTCGGTTACTCGAATTCAGTCGTTGATCAGCCGGCCCGTACGGAACGGCTCACGCCCGGCCACCTTGGCCATCCAGTGTCCTGCCAGCGCGTAGCGCCCCCGCTCCAGGGCGAAGAGCACGCCGGCGGTCCCGGCGTACAGGGTGCTGACCTTGTCGTTCAGCGGGTCCACCACCTCGAACAGCGCCTCGCCCTTCTCCACCCACTCGCCGGCGCGGCGCAGGAAGCTGACCACCCCGGCATGGGGCGCGGCGAGGTATTCGGTGCCCTCGAAGGGCATGCCTTCGCAGCACTCGGCCGGCGCTTGCGGCCAATCGCCGGCGATCAGCCCCTGTTCGGCGAGGAAGGCCAGGATCGCCTCGGCGTTGGCGCGCGCCTGCTCGACGCGGGTGTCGCCCATGCTGCCCAGCTCGACCGTGGTGGCCATGCACGCCGCGGGCAAATCCGCCTGTGGATAGGCACGGGCCAGGCGCAGCCAGGGCAGCGAACAGGATTCGTCGAAGGAATTGCCGCCGGAATCCTCCGCCAGCAATGCCACGCCCGCCTTCAGCCGCGCCGCCAGGGAGCGCCACTGCGGCCAGTGCTGGGGAATGGCGTAGAGGTGGATGCAGGCCTCGAAGTCGCAGTGCAGGTCGAGCACCACGTCGGCGTCGCAGGCATGGCGCAGCAGCAGGCGTTGCAGGCCCTGCAGCTCGGAAGTGGCCGGCGCCAGCGCGTCCAGGGCTTCGCGCATGTGCTGGCGGACCAGTTGCACGTTGGCCGGTGCGTCGGCGCCCAGCTGGCCGGCGACGCGCGGCTCGACCAGGGACGCCAGGTCGACGAAGCCGCGGTTGAAATTCTGCCCGCTGCTGGTCTCGAAGCGCCCGAGGTGGCTGGCCTGCAACCACTGGCCGAGGCCGACGGGGTTGGCCACCGGCACCAGCTCGACCGTGCCGAGCAGGCGGCCTTCGGCCTCCAGCGCGGCCAGGCGCAGCTTCAGCTCCCAGGCGGTGCGCATGCCCGGCAGCTCGTCGGCGTGCAGGCTGGCCTGGATGTAGGCCTTGCGCTCGCCGGCGCCATAGCGGAAGACGCTCAGGCGGCGTTCGGCGCCGAGGCTGGCGCAGGGCAACAGGTGATCGATGCGTTGCATGCTCCGCTCCTCCGCCTCAGTGCTTGCGTGGCGCCAGGTAGGCCAGCCAGCGGCGTTCGGCGGCCTTGAACAGGCGCACCAGGATCAGCGTCAGGATCAGGTAGAAGACCCCGGCGGTGATGAAGGCCTCGAACGGCAGGTAGTACTGCGAGTTCACGGTGCGCGCGGCACCGGTGATGTCCACCAGGGTGACGATGGACGCCAGGCTGGTGGTCTGCAGCATCATGATCACCTCGTTGCTGTACTGCGGCAGCGCGCGGCGCAGCGCCGAGGGCAGGAGGATGCGGCGGTACATCTTCAGGCGCGACATGCCCATGGCCTTGGCCGCCTCGATCTCGCCGTGGGGCGTGGCCTTGAGGCTGCCGGCGAGGATTTCCGCGGTGTAGGCGCTGGTGTTGATGGCAAAGGCCAGGCAGGCGCAGAAGCTGGCGTTGGACAGCCAGGGCCAGAAGGCGCTGTTGCGCACCGCCTCGAACTGGGCCAGGCCGTAGTAGATCAGGAACAGCTGTACCAGCATGGGGGTGCCGCGGATAACGTAGGTGTACAGCCAGGCCGGCAGGTTCACCGCCGGGCGCTTGGACACGCGCATCAGCGCCAGCGGCACGGCCAGCAGCAGGCCCACGGCCAGGGAGATCAGCAGCAGCTTGAGGGTCACCAGCAGGCCGCTGAAGTACAGCGGCAGGTTTTCCCAGATGACGGTGTAGTCGAAGATCATCGCGTGGCTCCCCTTACAGTTCCGCGACCTTGACGCCCACCGAGTAGCGGCGCTCGAGCAGGCGCAGCAACAGCAGCGAGACGCTGGTCACCACCAGGTAGAGGGCGGCGACGAACAGGTACCAGGTAAACGGCTCGCGGGTGGCGTCCGCGGCCTGCTTGGCCTTGAACATCATGTCCTGCAGGCTGACCACCGAGATCAGCGCGGTGGCCTTGACCAGCACCAGCCAGTTGTTGGTGAAGCCGGGGATGGCCAGGCGGATCATCTGCGGCACCTGCACGCGGAAGAACACCTGCAGGTGGCTCATGCCGTAGGCGAAGCCGGCCTCGGCCTGCCCCTTGGGGATGGCCATGAAGGCGCCGCGGAAGGTTTCCGAGAGGTAGGCGCCGAAGATGAAGCCGAGGGTGCCGACGCCGACGACGAAGGGGTTGAGGTCGATGTAGTCGTCGTGGCCGAGCAGCGGCGCCACGCGGTTCACCAGGTCCTGGCCGCCGTAGAAGATCAGCAGGATCAGCACCAGGTCGGGCACGCCGCGGATCACCGTGGAATAGGCGTCCCCGCACCAGGCCAGCCAGCGGACGGGCGACAGGCGGAAAGCCGCGCCGACCAGGCCGAGCACCGCCGCCAGGGCCATCGACAACAGGGCGAGCTGGAGGGTCAGCCAGGCACCATCGACGATGGTGGCCGCGTAACCGTTGAACATGGTCAGCACCTCATGCAACCGCTCGCCGCAGCGGCGAACGCAGAACGACGGGCCACGCCGCCCGCAGCCCGGAAACCGACGACAGTCGCCTAGACGCCCGCCGCCCAATAAAAAAGTGGCACAAACTTCAGGTCTCGGCCCGGGTTTGCGCCACTTTTCGGTCAGGGGTCAGTTCGAACCGTAGACGTCGAACTTGAAGTACTTGTCCTGGACCTGCTTGTACTTGCCGTTGGCACGGAGCGCGGCGATGGCGGCGTTGAACTTGCCGGCCAGGGCGCTATCGCCCTTGCGCACGGCGATGCCCACGCCTTCGCCGAAGTACTTCTCGTCGGTCAGCTGCGGGCCGACGAAGGCAAAGCCCTTGCCGGCGTCGGTCTTGAGGAAGCCGTCGTCGAGGTTGACCGAGTCGGCGACCACCGCGTTCACGCGGCCGGCCACCAGGTCCATGTTGGCTTCCTGCTGGGAGTTGTAGCGCACCACTTCCACGCCGGCAGGGGTCAGCTCGCCGGAGGCGTAGCGGTCCGCGGTGCTGCCGCGCAGCACGCCGACCTTCTTGCCCTTGAGGTCGGTCAGCGGGTCGTTCAGCGCCGAGCCTTCCTTCATCACGTAGCGGGCCGGGGTGTTGTAGTACTTGTTGGTGAAGTCCACGGACTTCTTGCGCTCGTCGGTGATGGTCATCGACGAGAGGATGGCGTCGATCTTGCGCACCTTCAGCGCCGGGATCAGGCCGTCGAACTCCTGCTCGACCCAGGTGCACTTGACCTTCATCTCTTCGCACAGCGCATTGCCGATGTCGACGTCGAAGCCGGCCAACTGGCCATCGGGGGTCTTGAAGGAGAACGGCGGGTAGGCCGCTTCGATGCCGATACGCACGGGCTTGTCGTCGGCGTGGGCCATAGCGGTGATAGCGGA
Source organism: Pseudomonas sp. JH-2 (assembly GCF_036231725.1). Lineage (NCBI taxonomy): Bacteria > Pseudomonadati > Pseudomonadota > Gammaproteobacteria > Pseudomonadales > Pseudomonadaceae > Pseudomonas > Pseudomonas sp. JH-2. The sequence goes on from NZ_JAZAQP010000006.1 coordinate 112,196, forward strand.
GAGCGCCAGCGCGCCGAGAAGTGCGAACTTCTTCATCAGTAACTCCTTCGAGGGTAGGACTTCGATTGGCAGGAGAAAGGGGTTGGCCCAGGCTGCCCGTGCAGAAGTGAAGGTTCTTGTCGTCTGCGCGCATTGCCGTGGCGGGTTTCTCGTGGAAAACCACGCCATCCAGGGTGAGCGGCATTCTAGCGACAGCCCCTGGGCGGTTATTTCTTCAATGCGACAACTAATTATAGAAGCGCCGGAGAGCGGGCTTCGACATCTTGACGGGGCGGATTTTAGGTGATCAAGGCGGGAATAGTAAAACCTATATTCACTGCAGGTATCGGGCCATGATATGAATACCTCAGTAATTACGAGGCCTCCAGCCCGGAGGCGGGTTGATGGACGTCGGAAAACACGCACGGGAAGTGTGCGAAATGTTTCCGGGCGCCTCATTTTGTCGCAGCGGGGCGGGTAGTGTTACCGCATGCCATTCGGCGTCGGGCGCCAACCTGTAGGAGCGGGCCCTGCCCGCGATTCGCGCGCAGGGCGCGCTCCTACATGGAATGGTACGGGGGGGTGGCGTAGGAGCGGATCTCATCCGCGAATCGCGCCGGGACGGCCGGCTATCGCGGACAAGGTCCCACGACGGTGCATCCCTGGGACCGCAGGAGCGGACTCTGTCCGCGATTCGCGCGCAAGGCGCGCTCCTGCACGTAGGATGGGTGGAGCGAAGCGATACCCATCGTCCCGACTCAGGCCAACCCGGTGATCAGGTCCAGGGTTTCCGGGTGCCTGGCCAGCAGGCGGATCAGCAAGGTGGCCTGATCGTTGGGGCGCGAGCGGTTCTGTTCCCAGTTCTTCAAGGTCGCCGGCGCGGCATGGAGGAGTCGGGCGAAGACCGGCTGGGACATGTTCAGGCGTTCGCGCAATGCAGCTATTTCCTCCCCCGTCGCCGGCGACAGCGGCGCCAATTCGACCTTGTGGGTTCGCAAGGTGATCTTGCCCTGGCGCTCTGCCGCCAAGTCGTCGAAGCCTTCCAGCAACTCGGCAAAGATGTCGCGCTTGCTCATCGCCCCGTTCCTCTCGATTTCAATTCCGCCTGCAGCAGCATGGCCAACTGGTTTCTCTGCCGTTCGTTCAAATCATCCTGCTCATCCTTGTCGTACAAGGTGAACAGCCAGAACTGGGCACCACCCAGCCAGCAGTGATGGATCACTCGCAGCCCTCCCCGCCTTCCCTTGCCACGCCTCGGGTCGCCGAAGCGGATCTTGCGCAGGCCACCGGTGCCAGCGATCACGTCCCCGGCGTCAGGTCGCGTCAGTAGAAGCTGCTGGAGCAACCGAAACGCATCGTCGTCCAGGTAGTGACGGCGATTGCGCTCGAATGGGGATAGCTCGACAAATGTGGCGTTCATATCATATGCGCTATTAACGTATATTTTTGAAGCCACAGACTGCATGGCTACAACCATGCGGGTCGATCGACCGAATAAGACAGCCCTGTAGGAAATCAGCTCAGCGCACAAAGAAAAACGCCCCGGCAAGCCGGGGCGTCTTTCGTTTCAGCGGCGGATCAGGCGGCTTTCATCGCCCGGTGGGTGTCCACCAGGTGCTGCACCACGCCCGGGTCGGCCAGGGTGGAGATGTCGCCCAGGGCGTCGTACTCGGCGGTGGCGATCTTGCGCAGGATGCGGCGCATGATCTTGCCCGAGCGGGTCTTCGGCAGGCCCGGGGCCCACTGGATGACGTCCGGGGTGGCGATCGGGCCGATTTCCTTGCGTACCCAGGCCTTGAGTTCCTGGCGCAGCTGCTCGTTGGCTTCCTCGCCGGCGTTCAGGGTGACGTAGACGTAGATGCCCTGCCCCTTGATGTCGTGCGGTACGCCAACCACCGCGGCCTCGGCCACTTTCGGGTGGGCGACCATGGCGCTCTCGATCTCGGCGGTGCCCATGCGATGGCCGGAGACGTTGAGCACGTCGTCGACGCGGCCGGTGATCCAGTAGTAGCCGTCCTCGTCGCGGCGGGCGCCGTCACCGGTGAAGTACATGCCCTTGAAGGTCTTGAAGTAGGTGTCGACGTAGCGGTCGTGGTCGCCGAACAGGGTGCGCGCCTGGCCCGGCCAGGAGTCGAGGATCACCAGGTTGCCCTCGGCCGCGCCCTCGATGATGTTGCCCAGGTTGTCCACCAGGGCCGGCACCACGCCGAAGAACGGCTTGGCGGCGGAGCCCGGCTTCAGGGCGTGGGCGCCCGGCAGCGGGGTCATCAGGCAGGCGCCGGTCTCGGTCTGCCACCAGGTGTCGACGATCGGGCAGCGCGACTGGCCGACGGTCTCGTAGTACCACTGCCAGGCTTCCGGGTTGATCGGCTCGCCCACCGAACCCAGCAGGCGCAGGCTGGAGCCGTCGGCGCCTTCGACCGCGGCCTTGCCCTCGGCCATCATGGCGCGGATGGCGGTGGGCGCGGTGTAGAGGATGTTGACCTTGTGCTTGTCGACGATCCTGGCGACGCGGGTGATGTCCGGGTAGTTCGGCACGCCTTCGAACAGCACGGTGGTGGCGCCGTTGGCCAGCGGGCCGTAGACCACGTAGCTGTGGCCGGTGACCCAGCCGATGTCGGCGGTGCACCAGAAGACTTCGCCGGGGCGGTAGTCGAACACGCGCTCATGGGTCAGCGAGGCGTACACCAGGTAGCCGCCGGTGGTGTGCAGCACGCCCTTGGGCTTGCCGGTGGAACCGGAGGTGTAGAGGATGAACAGCGGGTCCTCGGCGCCCATTTCCTTGGGGGCGCAGGTGGTGCCGGCGACCTTCATCAGGTCTTCGTACCAGACGTCGCGGTGCGAGTGCCACTTGATGTCCGAACCGGTGCGCTTGCAGACGATGATCTTCTGCACGCTGCTGGTTTCCGGGTTGGTCAGGGCGTCGTCGACGTTGGCCTTGAGCGGGGTCTTCTTGCCGCCGCGCACGCCTTCGTCGGCGGTGATCACGATCTTCGAGCGGCAGTCGATGATGCGGCCGGCCAGGGCTTCGGGGGAGAAGCCGCCGAACACCACGGAGTGAATGGCGCCGATGCGGGTGCAGGCGAGCATGGCCACCACGGCTTCCGGGATCATCGGCATGTAGATGGTCACCACGTCGCCGCGGTGCACGTCCTGGCCGCGCAGGGCGTTGGCGAACTTGCAGACCTGCTCGTGCAGCTCGCGGTAGGTGATTTCCTGGTGCTCGGACGGGTCGTCGCCTTCCCAGATGATCGCCACCTGGTCGCCGCGCTCGGCGAGGTGACGGTCGAGGCAGTTGTAGGAAACGTTGAGGGTGCCGTCGGCGAACCACTTGATGTCGACGTGGTGGTCGTCGAAGGAAGTCTGCTTGACCTTGGTGAAGGGCTTGATCCATTCCACCCGTTGGGCCTGCTCGCGCCAGAAGCCGTCGGGGTTGACCACCGACTGCTGGTACAGCTTCTTGTAGGTGGCTTCGTCGGTCAGGGTATTGGCGGCCACTTCGGGGCGCACGGGATACACGGATGCCGCAGTCATGACACGTTACCTCGGTTCGGAGTGTTGTTCTTGTTGGGACCAAGTTGTAACGGCCGGGGTGCGCAGGGACCATACGACCATGGTCTTACCAATCCTTAGTCGTAGTGATAAGCCCCATCAGCCCGGCTGACGGGGCCTGCGGCAATGCGTCACAGTCCCAACAGACGAGGCAGCCCGAGGGAGATCAGCGGTACGTAGGTGATCAGCAGCAGGAACGCCAGCAGCACGCTCAGCCACGGCAGGGCCGCGCGCACGGTGGAGCCCAGCGGCATGCCGGTGACCGCCGAGGTGACGAACAGGTTGAGCCCCACCGGCGGGGTGACTAGGCCGATCTCCATGTTCACCACCATGATGATGCCCAGGTGGATGGGGTCGATGCCCAGCTCCATGGCGATGGGGAAGAGGATCGGCGCCAGGATCAGGATCACCGCCGACGGCTCCATGAAGGCCCCGGCGACCAGCAGCAGGACGTTCACCAGCAGCAGGAACTGCCAGGGCCGCAGGCCCAGGTCGACCATCCAGGCGGTGACCTGCTGGGGAATCTGCTCGGTGGTCAGCACATGGGCGAAGAGCATGGCGTTGGCGATGATGAACATCAGCATGATCGACAGCTTGCCGGACTCCAGCAGCACCCGCGGCACCTCGCGCCAGGCCAGGTCCTTGTACACGCACAGGGCCACCCAGGCGGCATAGATAGCCGCCACCGCGGCGGCTTCCGTGGGGGTGAACAGGCCGCCGTAGATGCCGCCGAGGATGATCGCCAGCAACAGCAGCCCCCAGCCCGCCTCGCGCACCGCCCCCAGCACCTGCCGCAGGCTGGCCCGCGGCAGCGCCGGCAGGCGGCGCACCCGCGCCACCACGTAGATCGCCAGCATCAGCACGACCCCGAGCAGCACGCCGGGGACCACCCCGGCCATGAACAGCTTGCCCACCGACTGCTCGGTGGCCGCGGCGTAGACCACCATGACGATCGATGGCGGGATGAGGATGCCGAGGGTGCCGGCGTTGCACAGGATGCCGGCGCCGAAGGCCTGCGGGTAGCCGGCGCGGACCATGCCGGCGATGGCGATGGAGCCCACCGCCGCGACCGTGGCGGGGCTGGAGCCGGACAGCGAGGCGAACAGCATGCAGGCCAGCACCGCGCCTATGGCCAGGCCGCCGCGGATGTGCCCGACGCAGGCGTTGGCCAGGGCGATCAGCCGCCGCGCCACGCCACCGGTGGTCATGAAGGCGCCGGAGAGCAGGAAGAACGGGATGGCCAGCAGGGTGTAGTGCTCGCTGGTCTCGAACAGCTTGATGGCCAGCGAGCGCACCGAGTCCTCGCTGAACAGCATGAGCGTGAGCGAGCCGGCCAGGCCCAGGGACACGGCGATGGGCACGCCGATGAACATCAGCGCGAACAGCAGGATGAACAGGAACAGCACCGTCATGGCCGCGTCTCCTCGGTGTCCTGCAGCTTCAGCGCCTCGGCGGCCTCGTCGGCCAGGCCGAGCCCGGTCTGCCGCCCGCGCAGGATGCGCACCAGCACCTCGAGGAAGCGGACGAACACCAGGGCGAAGCCCAGCGGCACGACCAGCGCTATGTGCCATTGGCGCACGCCGAACCGGGCTAGGTCCTCGGCGCCGATGCCGGCGCCGCGCAAGGTGCTCACCCAGTCGAAGCTGCCCACCGCGAGCAGGCCGGCGTAGGCCATGCAGCACAGGCAGGCGAGCAGGCCGAGCCAGCGCTGCATGGGGCGCGACGCCAGGCGCACCAGCACGTCCACGCCTATGTGCCCGGCCGTGCGCACGCCATAGGCCAGGCCGAGGAAGATCAGCCCGGCGAACAGCGCCTTGGTCAGCGCATTGCTCCAGCTCATGTCCTGGGCCACGCCGAGGATGGCATCGCCCACGGCGTAGCTCGGGCCGCTGATGGCCGGCCAGGTATCGCCCAGGTCGTAGAACAGGGTGAACACGTTGGTCACCACCACGTAGAAGAATGTCACCAGCGCCATGGCCGCCAGCAGCAGGGCGATGAGGCCCTCCTCCAGGCGCTCGCAGGCACGCTTGAGTCGTTGCATGGCTTCGCTCCGGAATGGTTCGCAAAGACGGGTTCAGAGGGGACGGTTGGCCGCCTCGGCGGCCTGGATCAGCTCGGGGCCGATGTCGTCGGCGAACCTTCGCCACACCGGCTGCATGGCCTGGCGCCAACTGGCGCGCTGGGCCGGGGTGAGCTCGTGGATCTGGCTGGCGCTGCTGCCGGCGATCTGCTGGCGGGCCTCGAGGTTGAGCTGCGCGGCCTGGCGGTTGACCTCCGCCGAGACCTCTTCCATCACCGCCTGCAGCGGCTCGCGCAGGTCCGCCGGGAGGCCGTTCCAGAAGGCGGCGTTGGTGATCACCATGTAGTCCACCACCCCGTGGTTGGAGGCGGTGAAGTGCTTCTGCACCTCGAAGACCTTCTGGCTGGCGTAGTTCGACCAGGTGTTCTCGGTGCCATTCACCACGCCGCTCTGCAGGCCCTGGTAGACCTCGGCGAAGGACATCTTGCGGGAGATGGCGCGCAAGGCGCGGAACTGCTCGTCGAGCACCGCCGAGGCCTGCACGCGGAACTTCAGGCCGCGGGCGTCGGCCGGTTCGAGCAGCACGCGGTTGGCCGACAGCTGCTTCATCCCGTTGTGCCAGTAGCCCAGGCCGAGGATGCCCTTGCCTTGCATGCTGGCCAGCAGCGCCCTGCCCTGCGGGCTGCGCTGGAAGCGGTCGACGGCATCGATGTCGTCGAACAGGAACGGCAGGTCGAAGAGCTGGATGGACCTGGCGTAGTGCTCGAACTTGGCCAGGGACGGCGCCAGCATCTGCACGTCGCCCAGCAGCAGCGCCTCCATCTCCTTGCCGTCGCCGAACAGCGAGGAGTTCGGGTAGACCTCCACGCGCACCCGGCCGGGCAGGCGTTCCTCGGCCAGGCGCTTGAACAGCAGCGCGCCCTGGCCCTTGGGGGTGTTCTCCGCCACCACGTGGGAGAACTTGATGACCACCGGAGTCTCGGCAGCGTGTGCCAGGCTGGCGCCCCACACTGCCAGGGCGCACAGCAGCGCCCGTAGCGTCGAACCTAACATCGCGTCACCCTCGGTTCTTCTTGTATTGGCGAGGCAGGCCGCGGAGCGGCCGGGGCTACCGAGACTGACGCAACGATGGCGTTCGGAGAATTCACGATTTCCCAAGGCCGCGTTAGGCATCGCGATATGCGGGCGCGAAAGCCCCCGCGCCGGGCCGTGCGGGAGAACGCGGGAGGAAGACGCAGGCGCCGCCCGTTGCGGGCGGCGCGGCTCAGGCGAGTTGGCGCCTCAGTTCGGCAGGCGCGCGCTGTGCGTGAGCATCAGTTGCTCGTCCTCGGCGAGCATGCCGGGGATGCAGTCGCGGAGGAATTCGACCCAGGTGCGGATCTTCGCATCGAGGAACTGCCGCGACGGGTAGAGCGCGTAGATGTTCAGGTGGAACAGGCTGTAGCCGGGCATCACCCGCACCAGGCTGCCGTTGCGCAGGCCCTCCACCGCCGAGTACACCGGCAGCGCGCCAATGCCCATGCCGGCCACCACCGCTTCGGTCAGGGCGTCGGCGGTGTTGACCTGGAAGTGGGTGTGGTCGATGTGCGCCAGCTCCTCGCCGTCCGGGCCGTGGAACAGCCACTTGTCCAGCGACATCACGCTGTTCACCAGGCGCAGGCAGCGGTGCCCGGCCAGCTCCGCAGGCACCTTCGGCGAGCCGTGGCGGGTCACGTAGGCGGGCGCCGCGCAGAGCACGCTGTGGGTCTGCCCCAGGCGCTTGGAGACGAAGCCGGAGTCGGGCAGCTCGGGGGCGATCACCACCGAGATGTCGTAGCCCTCGTCGAGGATGTCGGTGGTGCGGTTGGCCAGGGTCAGGTCGAAGCTGACTTCCGAGTACATCTCGCAGTACTGGGAGATCGCCTTGATCAGGTAGTGCTGGCCGATGCCGGTCATGGCATGCACCTTGAGCTTGCCGGCCGGGCGCGAATGGGCGTCGCTGGCCTCGGCCTCGGCTTCCTCGATGTAGCCGAGGATCTGCTGGCAGCGCAGCAGGTAGCGCTGGCCGGCCTCGGTAAGGGCGATGCGGCGGGTGGTGCGGTGCAGCAGGCGGGTACGCAGGTGGGCTTCGAGCTTGGCCACGGTACGCGAGACGTAGGCCGTGGTGAGGTCCATGCGCTGGGCGGCGGCGGTGAAGCTGCCGGTCTCGGCGACACAGACGAAGGCACGCATGTTGTGCAGCAGGTCCATCATTTCTCCTGAGAGCCTGTCCGCGAGCCATGCCGGGCGACGCCGGCCATGGCAAAGTCTTGTTACAGATTCGCGACAGGCGGCGAATTGTCGCATAACTGCCCCCGGCGAATTGTTGTTTTTCAGGCAACAATAATTCGCCCAACTGTCAGCTTATCCTGCCCCCGGCCGTTTTCTAGAATCGCCTCCCCACCGCGGCCCCTCCGCAGTTCCCAGGATTCACAGCTGTGTTCCGCCATACGCGCCAGGCTCGTTCCGCCCCCGCTCCGTCACCCCGTCCGCAGCCCCGCGGTCGTACCGCCACCGACACACCCCTGCCCCGATGAACAGCCTCACCCGCATCAGCGCGCGCCTGCCCGGCACCGACGCGCTGCGCCAGGCGGCGTCCGCCTGGGCCCATAGCGACGGCGTCACCTGGGTGTTCATCGGCAAGACCCTGCTCACCGCCTTCCTCGCCCTGTGGCTGGCCTACCGCCTGGAACTGCCGCAGCCCAACACCGTGCTGGTCAGCGCCTTCATCGTGCTGCAGCCGCAGAGCGGGCAGGTCCTGGCCAAGAGCTTCTACCGCATCCTCGGCACCCTGGCCGGGCTCACGGTGATGGTCACCTTCATCGCCCTGTTCGCCCAGGAGCGGGTGCTGTTCCTGCTTTGCGTGTCGATCTGGGTCGGCCTGTGCACCGCTGGCGCCGCGCGCTACCGCGACTTCCGCGCCTATGCCTGCCTGCTGGCCGGCTACACCGCGGTGATGATCGGCATTCCCGCCACCCTGCATCCCGAGGGCGCCTTCATGGCGGCGCTGTGGCGGGTGCTGGAGATCACCCTGGGCATCTTCTGCACCGGCCTGGTCAGTGCCCTGGTGCTGCCGCAGACCAGCAGCGCGGCGCTGCGCAACGCCCTGGACACGCGCTTCGGCGACTTCGCCGGGCTGGCCGCCGCGGGCCTTGAGGGCACCCTCGACCACGCCCGCTTCGAGCAGGCCGCCGCGCGCATCGCCGCCGAGGCCGTGGGCCTGGAGAACCTGCGCAACGTCACCGCCTTCGAAGACCCGCACATGCGCCTGCGCAGCGGCCGCCTGGCGCGCCTGAACAGCGAGTTCATGCAGCTGACCACGCGCTTCCACGCCCTGCAGCGCCTACTCGACCGCCTGCGCGAACGCCAGGCCGCCGCCGTGCTGGAAGTGCTGATGCCGTGCCTGGTCGAGGTCGGCGGCCTGCTCGCCGGCTGGCATGGCCGGCCGCTGCGCGACGCCGACGCGGCCTTCCTCGCCGCGCAGCTGGAGCACTGCCGCCAGCAACTGATGCCGCAGATCCGCGAGGCCCGCGCCAGGCTCGCCCACGCCTGCCCGCGGGAGGCCGATCAACTGGATTTCGAGACCGCCGCCGAGCTGCTGTTCCGTTTCGCCGGCGACCTCCACGACTACGCCCAGACCCACGCCTCCCTGGCCGCCCACAGGCACGCCCGCGAGCAGTGGAAGGAGCGCTTCACGCCCAAGGCCAACGCCGTGGCCGCGGCGGTCGCCGGGCTGCGCTGCGCGCTGCTGGTGATCGTCGGCGGGGTGTTCTGGATCGAGACCTCGTGGGTCAGCGGCGCCACCTTCACCCTCACCTCGGTGCTGATCGCCGCGCTGTCGTCGGCCTCGCCCAACCCCAAGCGCCTGTCGCTGCAGCTGACCCTCGGCACCCTGCTGGGCGCCACCCTGGGCTTCGTCCTCACCTTCCGCGTGCTGCCGCACCTGGATGGCTTCCCGCTGCTGTGCATGGTGCTGGCGCCGGTGTTCGCCCTCGGCGCCTTCCTCATCACCCGACCGCAGTGGAGCGGCTACGGCGTGGGCCTGCTGGTGTGGTTCTGCATCGCCTCGCTGCCGGCCAATCTGGCGCGCTACGACGCCTACACCTTCATCAACGAGTACCTGGCCATGCTGCTGTCCATGGGCATGGCGGTGGTGGCGGCCATGGTGATCCTGCCGCCGAACCGCCCCTGGCTGTGGGAGCGCCTGGAAGCCGAGCTGCGCATGCGCGTGGTGCACACCATCAGCGACCCGCTGAAGGGCCTGTCGGCCGGCTTCGAGAGCGGCACCCGCGACCTGCTCAACCAGGCCTACGGCCTGGCCAGCGACCGCCCCGACGTGCAGCGCCGGCTGCTGCGCTGGATGTTCCAGGTGCAGGAGGTGGGCCTGGCGATCATCGAACTGCGCCGCGAGCAGGCGCGGCTGCCCGACGAGCCCTGGTACGCCGAGCACTTGCCCTGGCGCCGCGCCATCCGCGCCATGGGCCGGGCGCTGATCCGCCTGTTCATCCAGCCCAGCGAGCACAACCGCCTGCGCGCCCTGGCGGCGGTGGAACACGCCATCCACAGCACCCGCACCACCCAGGAACCGCGCCCGCCGCACTTCGGCACCTCGCCGCTGCGGCGCATGTGCAGCTACCTGCACTTCATCCGCACCTCGCTGCTCGACCCCAGCTCGCCGCTGCGCGAGACGTCGCGGGGTTGAGGAAGCCGCGCGCCGTGCCCCACCTGTAGGAGCGCGCCCTGCGCGCGAATCGCGGACAGAGTCCGCTCCTACGGTTCCAGGAAGCACGGTCGTAGGAGCAACTGTCTTGCGGCCCGCGCCGAAATGCTCTTCGTAGGAGCGAGCTTGCTCGCGAATAAACCCCGCTGCGGAGTCCGTTCGCGAGCAAGCTCGCTCCTACAGGTTGCCGGAAGGCGTGGCATTTCCCTGTAGGAGCGGACTTTGTCCGCGATTGGATTCACCCGCCACGCCGGACACCCCGATGGCACGGCCAACGGCGGATAACCGCGAACGGCTATTCGCCCTACGGTCAATTGCCTCTGCCACGCGGAACCATCCGGTGGCACGGTCGTAGGAGCGGACTTTGTCCGCGATAGCTGGAACCACCGGCGCGATTCGCGGATGAGATCCGCTCCTACAATTGGTGCATCCTGATACCCATGGCGCGATGGCCGCGACATGACCGCGCAGCGTCATCATGACCGCATGCGCCCCGCAAACCCCCGCCATTGCTGGATTATTGCCTTTTAGTACGAGGTATTTTTGGCTTCCGGGCATATGAATATGCCCGCCGCGGACCTACCATTTGCTTGCTGTTGAAGCGCGCCGCAACACCCAAGAACCCGATAGCTACATCCCCAAAGACATCTTCCCGATGAAGCCGCCGAACTTCGTCCTGGCCACGTGCGCCCGGATGCGGCTCCCGCTCGGGAAAAAGGCAGGAAAACTCATGAAAGCCCTAGTCGTTCTGGCCCTGGCCAGCTTCTCCACGCTCGCCCTCGCTGCGCAGGCGGACGATGCTGCCCAACCTCAGAGTCCGGCAGTGGAGCAATACACCTACGGAATGAACCTGGACGTCGCCCACGTGGTTTCCACCACCGACGTCTCCAACCAGTGCGGGATAGTGCCCGCGCAGATGACCTACGAAGACTCGCAAGGCCAGCGCCACACCATCGAGTACCAGGTCTGGGGCAACGGCTGCACTGGCGGCTAGGCCCATCCGACGCCACCGCGAAGGGTCCACGCCCCCTTCGCGGCGCGTTGCTCCTTCCCTTCCCTTCCCTTCCCTTCCCTTCCCTTCCCTCCCCTCGCCCTTCCCTAAGGCTGCAGCACCGACCTCGCCAGGTTGCGGCTGTGCGCCCCGAACGCCCGGATCAACGCCAGCAACTGCTCGTCCAGCTGCGCATCGTGCTGCAGCGGCGCCACCTCGTTGCCGGCGCTGAAACCGACGCCGGCATCCGCCGGGATCGTTGCCAACCAGTGACCGATCGCCGCATCGAAGGCCGCCGCATGGGCGTGGGATTCGGCCGCCACCACCTCCCGCGGGTAATCGGCCGAATACGCCGGGTAGCCGCCGTCGCCGGAGGCATCGGCATAGGCGGCCAGCAGCGCCGAACCCTGCGGCTTGCGCAGCGACTCCAGCAGCCAGTCCAACTGGTAGCGCTCCACGCCCAGGTGGCGGCTGGCCACGCGGCTGATGGCGGCCTTCTTGTCGGCATCCAGGCCGGCCAGGGCCTTGAGCGCCGTCCACAGCATGCTGGGGGTGGTTTCACCGGGCAGCGGGGTGCTGTGGTAGGGCTGCGTCAGGTCCTGGACGTAGTGCATCGACCAGCCGAGGAAGCGGTAGCCCCAGTACGGGTGGCCGTGCTCGAAGGCGTAGCGCGCCAGGCCATGGAACTGGTAGGCGCGCCACTCAGGCCAGCTGCGCTGCAGGTAGGGCGCACCGGCGAAGATGATCGCCGACTCGTGGTAGAAGCCCATGTGGAACGGCGCCTGGGAGCTGAACTCGTAGCCCGGGTCGCCGAACGGCTGCGGGCCGAAGCCGTAGCGCTGACCGGCCGCGCCGGGGTTGTCGCTGAACAGGTGGATGTCGTGGCCGAAGTCCGGCTCGTCGCTGGCGCTGGCCAGCACCGCCAGGGCCGGGACCGGCTCGCCCGGCTGCAGGGCGATGAAGCGCCAGCGCGCCCAGCCGGAAAGGTCGTGGAACACCAGGACGTCCGAAGCCTTCAGGTGCGCCCGTGCCGGCTGGTCGTGGCCCGGCGCGGGCTGGATGGCGTTGGCCAGCTTGACCTCGGGGTTCAGGCGCAGGGCGCCGAGGAAGGCCTGGCGCAAGTCCTGCTCCGTGCCGCTGAAGCGCAGCGCGTCGGGGCGCGCCGGGTACTGCCGGAAGTGCTCGCGGGCGAAGCGTTCCTGCTCGTCGAGCAGGGCCACCAGGCCCTCGCGCTCGGCGGCGAGGAAGGCCTCCAGCGGCTCCATGGGCACCGCCGGCGCATTGGCCACGGCCGGCAGTTGCGCCAGGGCCTGGTAGCTGCCCAGGGCATGGTTGGACCAGGCCCACAGGCAACGCGGCAGGATCAGCAGGGCCAGCAGCAGGACACAGCGCAGCAGGTGGTTCATGGGGCTTCCACTCTTGTCGGTCGATGCCGCGCAGCCTAGCAACCCGCACGCCGCGAAGCACTGTCGCACGGGGCCAGCGCGATTCACCGATAAGGCCAGGCTGACCATCATCAATGGCGCCCCCGGAGCCAGCCACTACACTTGCCGGGCATGACCTGCCGGCATAGCGCCGTTGCCGCCGGCCACCGCAAGAAGGCGTTCCCCATGCTGCAATCCGTTTCCCCCAAGCACGACCTGCCGCTGAAGAACGAAGCCGACCCCCAGCGCAGCGGCGTGCTCGCCCCGTTCAGCATCGCGGCCTTCCGCATCATCTGGATCTGCAACCTGTTCGCCAACCTGGGCACCTGGGCACAGTCGGTGGCCGCCGCCTGGGTGGTCACCGAGGCCCACGCCAGCCCGCTGATGGTGGCGATGATCCAGGTCGCCTCGGCGTTGCCGCTGGTGCTGCTGTCGATCCTCTCGGGGGTGCTGGCGGACAACCACGACAGGCGCAAGATCATGCTCATCGGCCTGTCCATCGAGCTGTCCGGCGCGGCCCTGGTGACCGTGCTGGCCTTCTTCGGCTACCTCGACCCGCTGCTGCTGATCCTGTCGATCCTCTGGCTGTCCCTGGGCAGCTCCATCACCATCCCGGCCTGGCAGGCGGCGGTGAACGAGCAGGTGCCGGCGCGCCTGGTGGGCGATGCGGTGCTGCTCAACAGCGTCAACTACAACGTCGCCCGGGCGGTGGGCCCGGCCATCGGCGGCCTGCTGCTGTCGGCCACCGGCGCGCCCTGGGTGTTCCTGTTCAACTGCCTGTGCTACGCCGCGCTGATCTGGGCCATCTGGCAATGGCGCCGCGAGGTGCCCAAGCGCACCCTGCCGCCGGAGCACATCTTCGAAGGGGTGGTGGCGGCGCTGCGCTTCACCCAGTACTCCAGCGTCACCCGCCTGGTGATGCTGCGCTCGGCGGTGTTCGGCCTCTCCGCCAGCGCGGTCTGGGCGCTGCTGCCGCTGCTGGCGCACCGCAACCCGGACGGCAACGCCTCGGTGTACGGCTACATGCTCGGCGCCCTGGGCCTGGGCGCCATCCTCGGCAGCACGCTGGTGGGCCGCCTGCGCAGGGTGATCGGCACCAGCCGCCTGATCAGCCTGGGCGGCGGCACCCTCGGCCTGGTGCTGCTGATCCTCGGCGGCGTGGACAACCTCTGGGTGCTGTTCCCGGCGCTGATCGTCGGCGGCAGCTGCTGGATCGCCGCGGTGGCCAGCTACAACTCGGCGGTGCAGATACTGGTGCCGGACTGGGTCAAGGCCCGCGCCCTGGCGCTGTACCAGACGGCCCTCTACGGCGGCTTGGCGCTGGGCTCCTTCCTCTGGGGCCACTTCGCCGGGACCATGGGCGTGCAGGGCGCGCTGCTCGCCGCCGGGGTGCTGCTGCTGATCTCGGTGGCGCTGCTGTACAACTCGCGCCTGCCGGAGCTGAACCCCGGCAGCATCGCCCGCGCCCCCGGCACCCTGCCGGGGGAGCCGACCTTCGTCTTCGACACCCAGCGCGGCTCGGTGCTGGTGACCATCGAGTACCGCATCCCGGCCGAACGCACCCGCGACTTCGTCCGCGCGGCCAAGCCGCTGCGCCGCCTGCGCCTGCGCAACGGCGCCGAACGCTGGGCGCTGTACCGCGACATCAGCGACAAGGAGGCCTGGCAGGAGGTCTTCCTGGTGGACAACTGGATCGCCCACCTGCGCATGCTCGACCGCATGACGCTGGAGGACAAGACCATCATCGACACGGTCACCAGCCTGCACGCGGGCGACGCGCCGCCCAGGATGAGGCACGGGGTGAGCTATGAGTCGGGGAGCTACGAGGCGCCGCCGGAGACGTTGGGGTGAGGGTGTTCGCCTGGGGGTGAGGTGCCCGGCGGGAAGTCCGCTCCCTCTCCCCAGCCCTCTCCCTGAAGGGAGAGGGAGCTTGTCCGTGCCGAGAGAAGGAATGGCTTCAGCCGGAAACCCTCAGTGTTGCCGGCTGACTCAGGAATATCCAAGCGCTCCGAACGGTCCCCTCTCCCTTCAGGGAGAGGGTTAGGGAGAGGGCCGGCGCTCACCCGACACACCGGCCTAACCGACTGATTGCCTCGGCCCTAGATCGCCAACGCCACCAGCACCGCACACTCCACCAACTCCACCAAAGCCCCCGCCGTATCCCCGGTGGTGCCGTCCAGCCTCGCCATCAGCCGGTTGCGCCACCAGAGGAACACCGCCAGGGCCACCACCAGCGCGACCAGGCCACTGAGGCCGGTCAACGGCATCAGCGCGGCGTTGAGCGCCAGCATCCAGGGCAGCGCGCGGCGCGGCAGGTGGTCGGCCAGGGCCTGGCCGAGGCCGCCGGGGCGGGCGTAGGGGGTGGTGAGGAACAGCAGCGGCAGCGCCACCCGCGCCAGCCACGGCGCCAGCAGCAGGGCCCAGAAGTGGTGGCTGTCGAGCAGGGCCGCTATGGCGCAGAACTTCACCAGCAGCATCACCACCAGCACCACCACCGCCACCGGGCCGCTGCGCGGGTCCTTCATGATCGCCAGGGTGCGCTCGCGGTCGCCCAGCCCGCCCACCCAGGCGTCGGCGGTGTCGGCCAGGCCGTCCAGGTGCAGGGCGCCGCTGAAGGCCACCCACACTGTCAGCAACAGCGCGGCGTGCAGCAGCAGGTAGGTCTCGCCGAAGAAGTAGCCCAGGGCATAGAGCCCGCCGCCCATCAATGCCCCTACCAGCGGGTAGAACAGGGTGGCGCGGCCGAACTGCTCGGGCGTGGGCACCTCGCCCAGGCGGATCGGGATGCGGCTGAGGAACTGCAGGGCGATCAACGGCAGGAACAGGTTGCTCATCGGGGCGCGCTCGCGGCGGACTCGACCGGTTGGATGCTCCAGCCGCCGGCCTGCGGCTCGATGCGCAGCGCCAGCCGTTCGCCGTGGGCGACGCTCACCTGCAGCAACTGCTCGCGCGGCAGGCCCAGGGCGCGTGCGCCGAGCAGGCGCATCACGCCGCCATGGGTCACCAGCAGCAGGTGCTTTCCGGCATGCGTCGCGTACAGCCGCTCCAGGGCCGCAAACACCCGCGCCTCGAAGGCCGCAAGCGGCTCGCCGCCCGGCGGGGTGAAGGCGTAGGGGTCGTTCCAGAAACGGGCTAGCGCATCGCTATCAGTCTCCATCAGCTTAGCTGCGCAAAGCCCTTCCCACTCGCCGAAATCCAGTTCGCGCAGGTCCGCCTCCAGGTGCAGCGGCAAGCCGCTGGCGGCGGCCAGGCGCTCGGCGAAGGCCGCGCAGCGGCGCAACGGCGAGCTGACCAGGGCGTCCCAGGGCGAGGCCAGGCCCAGGCCGGCCTGCATCTGCGCCCAGCCGGCGGCGGTCAGGGCGTCGTCCAGGCGGCCGCGGAAGCCACCGCCCAGCTCGGTTTCGCCGTGGCGCAGCAGGTCCAGGCGCAGGCTCATGCCGGGCGGTCCGACACCGCCGCCTCGGCGAAGGTGGCCATCTCGGCGTGCAGCCGGCAGGCCTGGCGCAGCAGCGGCACGGCCAGGGCGGCGCCGCTGCCCTCGCCCAGGCGCAGGCCGAGGTCCAGCAACGGCTGCGCCTCCAGGGCCCGGAGCACGCGCTGGTGGCCGGGCTCGGCGCCGCTGTGGGCGAACAGCAGCCAGTCGCGGCACAGGGGGTTGAAACGCACCGCGCAGAGCGCCGCGACGCTGCAGATGAAGCCGTCCACCAGGGCGACGATGCCCTTCTGCGCGCAGGCCAGGTAGGCGCCGGCCAGGGCCGCCACCTCGAAGCCGCCGAGGCGGCACAGGGCCTCGAAGGGCTCGGCGCAGTGCGCGCCATGCAGGGCCAAGGCGCGCTCGATAACCGCGGCCTTGTGCGCCACGCCCCTGGCATCCAGCCCGGTGCCCGGGCCGACCAGGGACACGGCGCGTTCGCCGAGCAGGCCGCAGGCCAGGGCGGCGGCGCAGGTGGTGTTGCCGATGCCCATCTCGCCGCCGATGAACAGCTCGCTGCCGGCCTGCTGCGCGCGGCGCACGGATTCGCGCCCGGCCTCCAGGGCGATCAGACACTGCGCGGCGGTCATCGCCGGCTCGCGGGCGAAGTTCAGGGTGCCGGCGCCGACCATCAGGTGCAGTACGCCGGGCAAAGGCTCCAGCGGCACGGCGGTGCCCAGGTCGATCACTTCCAGGCGTGCGTCCAGTTGGCGGGCCAATACGCTGATGGCCGCGCCGCCGCGCACGAAGTTGCGCAGCATCTCGCCGGTCACCGCCTGCGGGTAGGCCGAGACGCCCTCCTCCACCACGCCGTGGTCGCCGGCGAACAGGGCGATCCAGGTGTGATCCAGGCTGGGCCGCTCACGCCCCTGCAGGCCGGCGAGGGTGATGGCCATCTCCTCCAGGCGGCCCAGGGCGCCGCGCGGCTTGGTCAACTGGTCCTGGCGCGCGGCGGCCTTGTCGCGCGCCACGCGGTCCACGGGTTGGCATGGCTCGCGCCACCATTGCAGGCTCATACGGGGTCTCCCTTGAGGGTCATGGGCAGGCCGGCGACGGTGAACAGCACCCGTTCGCTGACCTCGGCCAGGGCCTGGTGCAGCCAGCCGGCCTCGTCGACGTAACGCCGCGTCAGCTCGCCCAGGGGCACCACGCCCAGCCCGGTCTCGTTGCTGACCAGGATGATCCGCCCGGGCAGCCCGAGCAGCGTGGCCAGCAGCTCATCGATTTGCGGTTGCAGGTGCGCGCCGTCGTCGGCGAGCAGCAGGTTGGTCAGCCAGAGGGTCAGGCAGTCCACCAGCAGGCAGCGGTCCGGCGCGGCGTGCTCGGCGAGGACCCGCGCCAGGTGCAGCGGCTCTTCCACCAGGCCCCATTCGGCCGGACGGCGTTCACGGTGGTGGCGGATGCGCGCGGCCATCTCGCCATCGCCACTCTGCGCGGTGGCGAAATAGGTGACCGGCAGGCCGCTGCCCTGGGCCAGGCGCTCGGCCAGGCGGCTCTTGCCGGAACGGGCGCCGCCGAGGATGAGTTCAAGCATTGGGGTTCTCCGGGGAAGTCTTGGCCTGTAGGGGGGCGCGGCGGTGCTGGTTCGCGAGCAAGCTCGCTCCTACGAAGAGCAGCAGCTTCGTAGGATGGGTGGAGCGAAGCGATACCCATCTCAAAGACCGCACAGGGCTTTCAGTTTGGCGGTATCCAGATACGCCTCCACCTGGTCGGCCAGGCGCTCGATGTCGCGCTCGCGCAGCCCGTGATAGTCCAACGGCTGCACTTCGCCCAGGCCGGCCCAGCGCAGCAATGCGGCACAGGCGTCGGGGGCCTCGAACAGGCCGTGCAGGTAGGTGCCCATGACCTGGCCGTCGGCGCTCAGCGCGCCATCGCAGCGGCCGTCGTCGAGCCGTACCGCCGGGTTCTCCAATGCGGGCCCTGTGGTGACGCCGGCGTGAATCTCGTAGCCGCCGACCTCGGCGTCTTCCAGCGCCAGCCGGCCGCGCACGTTGCGCAGCTGCTTCTCCGGCTCCAGCACCGTGTCCAGCGCCAGCCAGCCGAGGCCGGCGCTGTCGCCGGCGGCACCCTCCAGGCCGTGGGGGTCGGACAGCGTGCGGCCGAGCATCTGCAGGCCGCCGCAGATGCCCAGCAACTTGCCGCCATAGCGCAGGTGGCGCTCGATGGCGGCGTCCCAGCCCTGGGCGCGGAGGAAGGCCAGGTCCGCGCGCACGCTCTTGGAGCCGGGCAGGATGACCAGGTCCGCCGCCGGCATGGCCTGGCCGGGGCCGACGAAGGTCAGCTGCACCTGCGGGTGCAGGCGCAGCGGGTCGAAGTCGGTGTGGTTGCTGATGCGCGGCAGCACCGGCACCACCACCTTCAGGCTTTCCCCCGTCTTGGCGGCCTGGCGGACGTCGATGGCGTCCTCGGCCTCCAGGTGGAAGTCCATCAGGTACGGCAGCACACCCAGCACCGGGATGCCGGTGCGCTCTTCCAGCCAGTCCAGGCCAGGCTGCAGCAGCGCGATGTCGCCGCGGAAGCGGTTGATGACGAAGCCCTTCACCCGCGCCCGCTCGCTTGCCGAAAGCAGTTCCAGGGTGCCGACCAGGTGGGCGAACACGCCGCCGCGGTCGATGTCGGCGATGAGGATCACCGGGCAGTCCACCGCCTCGGCGAAGCCCATGTTGGCGATGTCGTTGGCGCGCAGGTTGATCTCCGCCGGGGAGCCGGCGCCCTCCACCATCACCACCTGGTAGGCGTCGAACAGGCGCTGGTGGGATTCCAGCACGGCCTGCTTCGCGACCCGCTTGTAGTCGTGGTAGGCGGCGGCGTTCATGCTGGTCACCGCGCGGCCGTGGATGATCACCTGGGCGCCCACGTCGCTGTTGGGCTTGAGCAGCACCGGGTTCATGTCGGTGTGCGGCGCCAGGTGGCAGGCCTGGGCCTGCACCGCCTGGGCGCGGCCGATCTCGCCGCCGTCGGCCGTCACCGCGCTGTTCAGCGCCATGTTCTGCGGCTTGAACGGCGCCACCGCCACGCCCTGGCGGCGCAGCCAGCGGCACAGCGCGGTCACCAGGGTGCTCTTGCCGGCGTCGGAGGTGGTGCCTTGCACCATCAACGTAGTGCCTTGCGCCATCAGGGTGGTCATGGGGTGCTCCATTGCCCTAGGGCATCGGCCAGGCGCGCCCAGCCGGCTTCGTCGGCGGGCAGGCCGAAGCGCAGGCTCGGCGGGTTGTCGAAAAGGCGCACGAGGATGCCGCGGCGGGCCAGGTGTTCGTGCAGTTCAGCCGCCCGAGGGTAGGCAAGCCACTGGAACAGCGCGGTGCCCTGGGTCAGCAACTGGTGGGTTTTCAGAAGCGCGGCCAGGCGCGCGCCGGCCTGTTCCAGCGCAGCGCGGCGTTCGCCCTGCAGCGCGTGGTCGGCCAGCGCGCGTTGCGCCACCCAGCGGGTCGGCCCGCTCACCGCCCAGGGCCCGAGCAGTTCGGCCAGGCGTGCCAGCAGCGCCGGCTCGGCGAAGGCGAAGCCCAGGCGCGCGCCGGCCAGGCCGAAGAACTTGCCCAGCGAGCGCAGCACCACCAGGCCCGGCCGGCCGCCGGCCAGGGGCAGCAGGCTGTGCCCGGGGGTGCAGTCGATGAAGGCTTCGTCCACCACCAGCCAGCCGCCACGAGCATGCAGGCGCGCGTGCCAGGCGAGCAGTTGCGCGGTGTCGAAACGCCGGCCGCTGGGGTTGTTCGGGTTGACCAGCAGCAGCACGTCGAGTTGGTCGATCAGCCCGTCCACCTGCTCGTCGGCCAGTGCCAGCAATTCATGGCCGTGGCGTTTCCAGGCCGCCGCGTGTTCGGCGTAGCAAGGCGCGAGCACGCCGACCCGGCCGGGCGCGCGTAGGCGCGGCAGGGCCTGGATCGCCGCCTGGCTGCCGGGCAGCGGCAGCAGCGAATCGCAGCCGTAGTAGTCGCGCGCGGCCTGCTCCAGGCCGTCGCCCTCTTCCGGCAGGCGCTGCCAGGCGCTGGCGGGGATGTCCGCCACGGGCCAGGGCCAGGGCGCGATGCCGGTGGACAGGTCGAGCCAGTCGGCCAGGTCGATGCCGTAGCGATGCGCCGCCGCGCGCAGCTTTCCGCCGTGCTC
Source organism: Pseudomonas sp. JH-2 (assembly GCF_036231725.1). NCBI lineage: Bacteria > Pseudomonadati > Pseudomonadota > Gammaproteobacteria > Pseudomonadales > Pseudomonadaceae > Pseudomonas > Pseudomonas sp. JH-2. Next base: position 132,476 of record NZ_JAZAQP010000006.1, read on the forward strand.
AAGCATGCAGCAACGCCCCCAGGCCGAGGATCGCCAGCAGCCACAGCAGCACGCCCTGGCGCACCAGGGCCAGCGCTCGCCAGATGTCGCGGGCGCCCGGCGCCGGGCCTTCGCCCAGTTGCGGGCGCTGGTGCAGTTCACCGTGGTAGACGGCATTGCCGCCCAGGGCCACGCCGAGCGCACCGGCGCCGGCGGCCATCACCGGGCCGGCGTTAGGGCTGTCCCACCGCGGCGCCTGTATGCGCCAGCTGCGCAGGGCCAGGCGGGTATTGCCGAGCAGCGCGTAGGTCAGGGCGACCAGGCGCGCGGGGAGGTAGTTGAGAGCGTCGTCGATCTTCGCCGCGGCCCAGCCGAAGCGTTCGAAGCGCGGGTTGCGGTAGCCCCACATGGCGTCCAGGGTGTTGCTCAGGCGGTACAGCACCACGCCCGGCGCGCCGGCCACGGCGAACCAGAACAGCGCGGCGAACACCGCGTCGCTGCCGTTCTCCAGCACCGATTCGGTGGCGGCCTTGGCCACCGCGCTGCCGTCCAGTTCGGCGGTCTCGCGGCTGACCATGTAGCCCACGCGCTTGCGTGCCTCGGGCAGGTCGCCCTGGCGCAGCGCCAGCGCCACCGGCTCGGCGTGCTCGCCCAGGCTGCGCAGGCCGATGGCGGCGTAGAGGGCGATGGCGGAGACCAGCCAGCCGAGATGCGGGAGCAGAGTCAGCAACCAGGTGATGAAGGTCAGTGGCAGTACCGCCAGGGCCCAGGCGGTGACGCCGTGGCTGCGCCAGCCTAGGCCGGGGGTGTTGCTGTCGGGAAGTACGGAGTTGGACGTAGCACCCTCTCCCCAACCCTCTCCCTGAAGGGAGAGGGGGCTATCCGTGCCAACCGTCGACAATGGCACTCGAGCGCGGTTGAAGCGGCGCTCCAGGCGGTCGGCCAGGCGCCCGAAGGCCACCAGCGGGTGCCAGCGCTTCGGCTCGCCCAGCAGGCCGTCCAGGGCCACGCCGGCGACGCTCAGCAGGGCCAGGCTCATGGGCGTTCCCCCCAGCGGTTCTCGTAGAGCAATTCTTCCAGCGGGCGCGGCTCGCGCCAGCCCTCCAGGGCCAGCATGGGCGCTGGGTAGAACGCTTCCACCGGGCCCAGGCACAGCACCGCCACCGCCTCGCTGCCCGCCGGCAGGCCGAGCAGTTCGCCCAGGACGGCGGGTTCGAACAGCGACACCCACCCCAGCCCCAGCCCCTCGGCGCGGGCCGCCAGCCAGAGGTTCTGGATGGCGCAGGCCAGAGAGGCCAGGTCCATCTGCGGCAGGGTGCGGCGGCCGAAGACGTGGGCTTCGCGGCCGTCCGCCAGGGCCGCCACCAGCAGCTCGGCGCAGTCGCGGATGCCTTCGACCTTCAGCCGCATGAATTCTTCGGAGCGCTCGCCCAGGGCCTCGGCGGTCTTCACCCGCTCCAGCTCCACTAGGCCGTGGATGGCCTCGCGCAGCTCGGGGCGGGTGATGCGGATGAAGCGCCAGGGCTGCATCAGCCCGACGCTGGGGGCCTGGTGCGCTGCTTCCAGCAGGCGCGCCAGCAGCTCCGGGGCCACCTCGCCGCCGCTGAAGTGGCGCATGTCGCGGCGTTCGGCGATGGCGCGGTAGATGGCCGCGCGCTCCTCGGGGCTGTAGGCGTGCTCGGTCATGGGCGGAAGATCGCGGTGGCGGCCATCGGGTTCGACGGCAGGTAGAAGTGGATGTAGGACGCGGTCAGGCGGCCCAGGCGGAACACCGCCTCGGCCACCGGTTTGGCGTTCGGGCAGCTGCCGCGCAGGGCCGGCTCCAGGCCGGTGTCCAGCAGCGAGTGGTGGAAGGTGTGGCCGCGCAACGGGCCCTCGGGCAGCTCGACCTCCTGCAGGGCCAGGGCGGCCAGCCGCTTCTGCAGGGTGGCGCGGCCGGGCAGCAGGCCGAGCAGTTGGCCGCATAGGCCATTGGCGTCGGTCAGGCCGTCGAGCAGGTAGAGCATGCCGCCGCACTCGGCCAGCAGCGGCTTGCCGGCGGCGTGATGGGCGCGGATGGCAGCGGCCATGGCGCGGTTGTTCTCCAGTTGTGCCAGGTGCAACTCGGGGTAGCCGCCGGGCAGGTAGAGGCTATCCACCTCCGGCAGGCATTCGTCGCTGAGCGGGGAGAAGAAGCACAGCTCGGCGCCCAGTTCGCGCAGCAGGTCGAGGTTGGCCTGGTAGAGGAAGGCAAAGGCGGAATCGCGCGCCACGCCGATGCGCACGCCGGCCAGGGACGGCTGCACCTCGCGCGCGGCCGGCGCCGCGAAGCTCACCGGCGGCGGCAGGTCCACCGCGCTGCTGGCGGCCAGGGCATCGGCGGCGGCGTCCAGGCGCGCATCCAGGTCGGCCAGCTCCTCGGCCTGCACCAGGCCCAGGTGGCGGCTGGGCAGCTCCAGCTCGGCGCTGCGCGGCAGCGCGCCGTACCAGCGGATCCACTCCGGCAGGCTGTCGCGCAGCAGGTCGCTGTGGCGCTGGCTGCCGACGCGGTTGCCGAGCACCCCGGAGAACGGCAGGCCCGGCTGGTAGGTGGCCAGGCCCACGGCCAGGGCGCCGAAGGTCTGCGCCATGGCCTGGCCGTTGATCACGCCCAGCACCGGGACGTTGAAGGTGCGCGCCAGGTCGGCGGCCGAGGGCGTGCCGTCGAACAGGCCCATCACCCCCTCGATGAGGATCAGGTCGGCCTCCCCGGCCGCCTCCCACAGCAGGCGCCGGCTCTGCGCCTCGCCGACCATCCACAGGTCGAGCTGGTGCACGGGCGCGCCGCTGGCCCGGGCGAGGATCATCGGGTCGAGGAAGTCCGGGCCGACCTTGAACACCCGCACCCTGCGCCCCTGGCGCGCGTGCAGGCGGGCCAGGGCGGCGGTGACGGTGGTCTTGCCCTGCCCCGAGGCGGGAGCTGCGATCAGCAGCGCCGGGCACTGGCGCGCCTGCGGCATCAGAACTCCACCCCTTTCTGCGCCTTGATCCCGGCCTTGAAGGCGTGCTTGACCAGGCCCATCTCGGTGACGGTGTCGGCGGCCTCGATCATCCCCGGCTGCGCGGCGCGGCCGGTGACCACCACGTGCTGGTGCGCCGGGCGCGCGGCGATGTCGGCGAGCACCGCGTCCAGTTCCAGGTAGCCGTGCTTGAGGGCGATGTTCAGCTCGTCCAGCACCACCAGGCCGATGGCCGGGTCGGCCAGCAGTCCACGGGCGATGCTCCAGGCCTGCTGCGCCTTGTCGATGTCGCGCTGGCGGTCCTGGGTCTCCCAGGTGAAGCCCTCGCCCATCACGTGGTAGCGCACTTCCTCGGGGAAGCGCCGGAAGAAGGCTTCCTCGCCGGTGCTGGCGGCGCCCTTGATGAACTGCACCACGCCGGCCCGCATGCCGTGGCCGAGGGCGCGGGCGAGCATGCCGAAGGCCGAGCTGCTCTTGCCCTTGCCGTTGCCGGTGAGCACCAGCAGCACGCCGCGTTCGCCCTGAGCCTGGGCGATCTTCTCGTCGACCACTTCCTTCTTGCGCTGCATGCGCGCGCGGTGGCGCTCGTCCTTTTCCGGTGTCTCGCTCATCATTCTGTCTCCTGGCCGCGGACGGCCGTGCTCGCGGCGCCGTGGCACCGTGGCTGATGGGGCATGCGGGAGTGACGAAGGAACGCAGCCGGGCGGCGCGGGGCCGGGGCTGGAGGGGACTTGCTCATCTGCCTGATCGCTCCACCGCTCTCACCCGCGCGGCTAAAAACCGGGATGACGCGGGGCGATCGGAGCGCGGCCTGGGCAGCGCCCGACGGCTTCCGGCGCGTCGTCGTCGCTACGGGCCGGTCTCCGGGCTCGCGAGTGGAGGTCCTGGGACTTCCCCGGCCGCGCCTTCCCATGCCGTTGGCACAGTGGCTGTTGCGACCGCGTGACTCGCCTACCGTTGCGGGGGCAGCGCCGGAATGACCGAAAAGGCTCGGTTCCACCGGCTTCCCTGTTTCACCTTCAGCCATGACTGAAGGCACCTGTAGCAGGCGCGCAGCTTAGAGGCTGGCGGGGTGGCCGGTCAATCGGCGGCGGCGATGGGTCGCGCCGCCCGCGCCGGCGTCGCGGCCGGGTCCTGGCGGCACCAGCGCAGCCAGATGAACTGCAGCTGGACCAGGGTGGCGCGGGCCAGTTCGCGGTCCTCGGCCGGCAGCCGGTGGTCGCCCTCCAGGGCCTGGAACAGCGCCACGCCGGCCGCATCCAGGGCCTGCTCGCGGCCGGCGCGCGGGCCACCGGCGAGCAGCAGGTCGTGCAGGCGCAGCAGGTAGGCGTCGCGGGCCCGCCGTACGGGGCCGCGGGCCGCGGCCAGGCGCGCGCGGAGGAACAGCAGCTCGTCGCCCAGGTCCAGCGCCAGCAGGCCGCCGCGCCAGCGCGCGCGGCGTTCGGCCGGCAGGTTCCTGTAGAACTGCGCCAGGCGCAGCAGGCGGTCGGCGCTGCGGCCGTCGAACCACACCTCCGCCACCGGCAGCGGGCCGCGGGTGAGCCGCGCCAGGTCGGCGAGGATGGCCGCCAGCACGCGGCGGTAGTGACGCTGCCCCGGCGCCAGGCGCACCAGGTTGAACACCAGCACGGCGAAAGCCACGCCGACCACTGTGGCCAGCGCCGAGTTGAGGAAGTGGCCGAGGTCGTAGCTCATCTCGTTGCTCGGCCCGATGTTCTTCACATAGAAGATGCAGAAGGACGAGGCGATGGCGGCGATGGCGGGCCGCGTCATGCACAGCGCGGCGATGAACAACGGCACGCCCAGCACCAGGGCCAGCGCCGGGAAGCCGTCGCACAGCGGCAGTATCACCAGGCCCGCGACGCCGGCGAAGGGCACCGACAGGACGATGCCGCGCAGGAAGTTGAGGCCGGCGCCGGCCGGGTTGTCGCGGCTGGCGAACAGGCTCAGCACCACGCCGGTGATGGACACCGCGCCCAGGCCGCTGGGCCAGGCCGTGGCCAGCCAGAAGGCCGACACGCAGAGGAATGCCAGGGCGCTGCGCAGGCCGTAGAGCAGGCCGCGCTCGATGTCACGGTGCCAGACGATCACCCCCGGCGCGTTGCGCGGCGCCTCGCCGTAGACCAGCGCCTGCATGCTGCGCCGGGCCTGCCCGGCCATCGCCAGGGTGCGCGCCAGGCATTCCAGGCACAGGCGCTGCTGGGCGCTCTCGTGGGCCCGCGCGGCCTCGCCCAGGCGCTCGCGGCAGTCCTCGAAGGCGCGGTACCCGGCCTGCTCCAGCAGGTCCATGACCTCGCGCCGCCAGGGCTCCAGCGCGGTGGCGGACGCCTGGTCCAGCAGCCGCCATTCCCGCGCCACCTTGCGCGCCGCGCGCAGCAGGCCCAGCAGGTCGGCGTTCAGCACCCGCAGCGCCTGTGCCCGGCGGCGGCCGCTCTCGCCCTCGAACCAGGCGTGTTCGCGCTGCGCGTCCACCGCCACGATGCGGCCCATGGCGCGGATCAGCGGGCCGCGCTCGTCGGCGCCGGTCAGTTCGGCAGCGGCCGCCTGCAGACCGGTTTCCCAGGCGCCCTTGCCCTGCTCCGCCAGTTGCTGCTGCACGCGCCGCGGCCAGAGCACGATGCTCACCAGCGAGGCGCAGAGAATGCCCAGGCCGATCTCCGAGCAGCGCGCCACGGCCTGGTCGAACACCGTCATGGGCGCGGCGCTGGAAGGCAGCGCGATGATTGCCGTGGTGTAGCCGGCGAGGACGAAGCCGTAGGAGGAGAAGTTCTGCAGCAGCGAGGCGCCGGCGGTGCAGAACGCCAGCCAGGCGGCCATGGCCAGCAGGAACGGCAGCGGCGCCTGGCCGAACAGAGCAATCAGCGCCACCGAGACCATGGCCCCGATGCAAGTACCGAGCAGGCGGAACACGCTCTTGGCCAGCACCATGCCGCTCAGCGGCTGGCTGACCACGAACACCGTGACCAGCGCCCACTGCGGTTGCTGCAACTCAAAGCGGAACGCCAGGTAGAGGGCGAGAATACCGGCCAGCACCGACTTGGTGGCGAACTGCAGGTCCGTGCGGCGCGGCCGCAGCACGGCGCGGAAGAACTCGACGAATGGCGAAAGGAAGGCAGGCATGCAGACATACCGGCAAAATCGTTGATCGAACTATTAAATAGCTTGCTAACAATGTCAAGAAACATCCTGTAACCTCCTAGGGTGAAAGGCGACGGATGGTGCCGCCATACAACTCCGCTAGACTCCGTGGGATGACCGAAACCGCTCAAGCCGGCCAGCTGCGCCTGGACACCTCCGCCTCCCCGCCCCTGCTGCAAGTCAGCGGCGACTGGACGCTCGCCCATTTCGCCGACCTGCAGCGCCAGGTCGGCGCGCTGGACGGCCAGCGCGCCCATGCCGGGGGCTTCGACTTCCGCCAACTCGGCGCCCTCGATACCGCCGGCGCCAGCCTGCTCGCCGACCTGATCGGCGCCAGCGGCCTGCAACGCCTGGACGAGATCGCCGCGGACGTGCCCAGGGAGCGCCGCGACCTGCTGCGCGCGGTGGGCAGTTCCATCACCCAGTGCCGCCTGCACGAGAAGAAGCCGCCGCCGAACAACGCCCTGGCCGACCTGCTGGAACGCATCGGCTGCGCCATGGAAACCTTCTGGAAGGACCTGGTGGGCGTGCTCGGCTTCATCGGCCTGACCCTCGAAAGCCTGCTGCGCTGCGCCCTCAACCCACGGCGCTGGCGGCCCACCTCGCTGGCCGCGCACATGGAGCAGACCGGCCTGGACGCCGTGCCCATCGTGGCCCTGCTGACCTTCATGGTCGGCGCCGTGGTGGCCTTCCTCGGCGCCACCGTGCTGAACAAGTTCGGCGCGGCCATCTACACCGTCGACCTGGTGGGCTTCTCGTTCCTGCGCGAGTTCGGCGTGCTGCTCACCGCCATCCTGCTGGCCGGGCGCACCGCCAGCGCCTTCACCGCGCAGATCGGCTCGATGAAGTCGAACCAGGAGATCGACGCCATCCGCGCCCTGGGCCTGGACCCGATGGAACTGCTGGTGCTGCCGCGGGTGCTGGCACTGCTGCTGGTGCTGCCGCTGCTGACCTTCCTCGCCATGCTCTCGGGCATCGTCGGCGGCGGCGTGGTCTGCGCGCTGTCGCTGGACATCTCGCCGCGCATGTTCATGGTCATGCTGCAGAACGACATCGCCGTGCAGCACTTCCTGGTCGGCCTGGTGAAGGCGCCGGTGTTCGCCTTCGTGATCGCCGTGATCGGCTGCCTGGAAGGCTTCCGCGTCAGCGGCAGCGCGCAGTCGGTGGGCGAGCACACCACCTCGGCGGTGGTCCAGTCGATCTTCGCGGTGATCGTCATCGACGCCATCGCCGCGCTGTTCTTCATGGAGATGGGCTGGTGAGCGACGAAGCCATCATCCAGGTCCGCGACCTGTGCAACCGCTTCGGCGACCACGCGGTGCACGAGCACCTGGACCTGGACGTGCGCCGCGGCGAGATCCTCGGCGTGGTCGGCGGCTCCGGCACCGGCAAGTCGGTGCTGCTGCGCGCCATCATCGGCCTGCGCCGGCCCCAGGAAGGGCGGATCCAGGTGTTCGGGCAGAACCTGCTGGAGTTGCCGCCGGAGCAGCGCTCGAAGATCGAGCGGCGCTTCGGCGTGCTGTTCCAGAACGGCGCGCTGTTCTCCTCGCTGACCGTCAGCGAGAACGTCTGCCTGCCGCTGATCGAGCACGCCGGGCTGGCCCGCGAGGACGCCGAGTACCTGGCCAAGGTGAAGATCTCCCTGGCCGGCCTGCCGCCGGAGGCCGGCGACAAGTACCCCTCGGAGCTGTCCGGCGGCATGGTCAAGCGCGCCGCCCTGGCCCGCGCCCTGGCCCTGGACCCGGACATCCTGTTCCTCGACGAGCCCACCGCCGGCCTCGACCCCATAGGCGCGGCGGCCTTCGACCAGTTGATCCTGACCCTGCGCGAGGCCTTCGGCCTCACCGTGTTCCTGGTCACCCACGACCTGGACACCCTCTACACCATCTGCGACCGCGTCGCGGTGCTGTCGCAGAAACGCGTGCTGGTGGTCGGCAGCCTCGACGAGGTGGCCGCCAACCCCGACGCCTGGGTCCAGGACTATTTCCACGGCCCGCGCGGCCGTGCCGCGCAGCAGGCGGCGGACCGCCTGCGGGAGGAGAACTGAATGGAAACCCGCGCCCACCACGTGGTCATCGGCCTGTTCACCGTGCTGGTGGCCATCGGCGGCCTGCTCTTCGGCCTGTGGCTGGCCAAGAACAGCAGCGACCAGCAGTACAACTACTACGACGTGATCTTCACCGAGGCGGTGACCGGCCTGTCCCAGGGTGGCACCGTGCAGTACAGCGGGATCAAGGTCGGCGACGTGGTCAGCCTGCGCCTCGACCCGCAGGACCCGCGCAAGGTGCTGGCGCGCATCCGCGTGTTCGACCAGACGCCGATCCGCCAGGACACCCGCGCCAAGCTGGCCATCACCGGGGTCACCGGCACCGCCATCATCCAGCTCAGCAACGGCTCGCCGGAGAGCCCGCCGCTGGTGGGCAAGGACGGCCAGGTGCCGGTGATCAAGACCATCCCCTCGCCACTGAGCAAGCTGCTGGCCAACGGCGAGGACATCGCCACCAACGTCAGCAACCTGATCAACAACGTCAACCGCATGTTCTCCCAGGAGAACGTCGACCGCATCAGCCGCACCCTCGACCACATCGACCAGGCCACCGCGGTGATCGCCGAGCAGCGCGGTGACATCCGCCGCACCGTGCAGGAACTGGCCGCGGCCAGCGAACAGGCGAAGCTGACCCTGGCCAATGCCAGCCAACTGCTGGGCAACGCCAACCAGTTGCTCGGCAGCCAGGGCAAGGACACCCTGCTCAGCGCCCGGCAGACTCTCGCCGCACTGCAGCGCAGCAGCGAGAAGATCGACCGCCTGCTGGACAGCAACTACGACTCGGTGAACGGCGGGCTGAACGGCCTGGGCGAGATAGGCCCGGCGGTGCGCGAACTGCGCGCCACCCTGGAGAACCTGCAGCGGGTGACCCGCCGCCTGGAAGAGAACCCGACCAACTACCTGTTCGGCGGCAACCGCACCAAGGAGTTCCAACCATGAAGGCCCCCCTGCGCCTGCTCGGCTACAGCGCCCTCGCCGCCCTGCTCGGGGCCTGCTCGATCCTGCCCAGGGCCGAGACCCCGGACGTCTACCTGTTGCCGGCGCAGCAGCAACCGCCACGCGCCACCCCGGCGGTGGACTGGTCGCTGCGGGTGCTGGCGCCCCGGGCCAGCCAGGTGCTGGACAGCAACCGCATCGCCGTGCAGCCCAGGGGCGACCTGCTCAGCGTCTACAAGGGCGCCCGCTGGGCCGACGCCACCCCGCCGCTGCTGCGCGACCGCCTGCTCGACGCCTTCCGCGCCGACGGCCGCATCCAGGCCCTGAGCAGCGACGAGGTCAGCCTGCAGGCCGACCTGGAACTGGGCGGCGACCTGCGCGCCTTCCAGGGCGAATACCGCGACAAGGGCGTGGAAGCGGTGGTCGTCCTCGAAGCCCGCCTGGTGCGCAGCGCCACCCAGCGCATCGTCGCGACACGCCGCTTCGAGGTCCGCCAGCCGGCCACCGGGGAAAAGGTGCCGGAAGTGGTCACGGCCTTCGGCCAGGCCACCGACCGCCTGGCGACGGAGGTGGTGGGCTGGACGTTGCAGCAGGGGCAGGCGCAGAAGTTCGAGCGGTGAAAGACCGCCCCCCATGGCACGTAGGGCGCATAACGCCTACGGCGTTATCCGCCGTTTGGCCTCAGTCCCCGGCGGCGCCAAGGCCAACCTCGGTGTTGGCTGTGGCCCCAGCGTATCGGCGTATAACCGCGAACGGTTATACGCCCTACGGAGCGCCTTTCGCAGGATGGGTTGAGCGAGCGAAACCCATCGCCACGGCTAGTCGGAAACCCGCCTGCGCCAACCCGGATCGGTCAAGCGATAACACTGCAGGGGACTGCGCGGCGAATCCGGTTGGGTCATTTCCAGCAATCCGGACGCCATCGCCGGCCCCAGGTAGTTCTTCCGGAAGGTTGGCCGGTGCGACAACCCCAACCTGCGCATGATTTCCGAGGACTTGAGGGCTTCTCCCTTGTTGAAAGCCTGCAACAGCTGTTGCACGCTCTCGTTTACTTGATCGGTAACTTGATCGCTTACTTGTTCGGTCTGCGCGACTTCGTCCATGGCTGCCAGTAATGCCCGCAACATGTAGTCAACGAAGGGCGTCGCCTGTGCAACATGGTCGGCCTCGGCCAAGGCCGCGTAGTAGGCCTCCTGCTGAGCATGGATGACCGTCTCCACCGGCAAATAAGCCAACAGCGGATTCCAGCGACTGAGTATCAAGGTCTGCCAGAGTCGCCCCATGCGCCCGTTGCCATCGGCGAACGGGTGAATGAATTCGAACTCGTAATGAAAAACACAACTCGCCAGTAGCGGGTGCCAGTCCGTATGGCCCAGCCACTCCAGCAACTGCCCCACCAGCGTCGGGATACGGTTGGCCGGCGGCGCCATGTGTAGCAGTTGGTCACCCCGGTAGATGCCAACACCGCCCTGTCGAAAATGCCCCGCGTCGTCGATGAGCCCTTCCATCAGGCTGGCGTGGGCTGCCAATAGATCGGGTTGAGAGGTCGGGTGCCAGGAAGGCAGGTATTCATAGGCGCGAAAGGCATTGCGCACTTCCTGGATTTCACGGGGCAATCCCAGCACCCGCTTCCCCTCCAGCACGGCAGTGACCTGCTCGACGCTGAGGGTGTTGTTTTCGATGGCCAGAGAGGCCTGAATGGTACGGATACGGTTGCCGCGCCGTAGTTGAGGCGTCAATGCCGAGTCGCCACCCACCGAAAGTCGGCCGACCCGCTCGCAGATTTCACCGACCAATCGCAGCAGTGAAGCGGAAAGGGCAAGCGGTGGTTCATAGGCCTTCATGGCGATATCTGGTCCGAGTCTGCGCAGGCATCCGAAGCGATAGTGCGTACATTGGTAGCACTGCCACCCGCGGCAGACACCGAGCGCACGTTATTGATTCTCCACCCGCCGCAACAGATAGGTATCCATGATCCAGCCATTGGCCTCGCGGGCCTCCAGGCGGGTCTCGCGGATGCGCTCGGCGACTTCGTCCAGGCGCCCGGCGACCAGCAGCTCGTCCGGGGTGCCGACGTAGGCGCCCCAGAAGATCTCCAGGTCCTGGCCGCGCAGGCCGGTGTAGCTGTCCTGGGCGTCGAGCATCACCACCACGTCGTCCACGCCGGCGGGCATGCCCTCGCGGGCCAGGCGGCGGCCGGTGGTGATCTGCACCGCGCCGCCGATGTGGTTCAGCGGGATGCGGTGGCGCGCGGCCAGGGCCTGCACGCTGGTGATGCCGGGGATGACTTCGTAGTCGAAGCGCAGCCGGCCGCTGGCGAGGATGGCGTCGAGGATGCGGATGCTGCTGTCGTACAGCGCCGGGTCGCCCCAGACCAGGAAAGCGCCGCATTCGCCGTCGGCCACGTGCTCGTCGATCAGTTGCTCGAACAACGCCTGCTTGGCCGCATTGAGGTCCACCACGCTGCCGGCGTAGTCGGCCACGCCGCGCTCGCGCTCCGGCAGGGAGGCTTCCACCAGGCGGTAGTCGGTGCGCTCGACGTAGCGTTCGCAGATGTCGCGGCGCAGGTCGAGCAGCTTGGTCTTGCTGGCGCCCTTGTCGAGCAGGAAGAAGACATCGGCGCGGTTCAGCGCCTTGACCGCCTGGATGGTCAGTTGCTCGGGGTCGCCGGCGCCCACGCCGATCAGCAGCAGTCGTTTCATGGTCATTTGCAGTGGTAGGGGCTTTCGCCTTCCAGTTCCTGGTCGGCGTCGAGGTCACGGATGATCACCGTGGCCTTGGGGTAGCTGGAGCAGAGCGCGTTGCGCACCGTGTAGAGGCCGGTGCCCTGGGCCAGGAAGGACTTCTTGTTGAGCTTCTGCCCGTTGGCGTCGACGGCGTCGATCTCGTAGTGGCCACCGAAGGTCTTGCAGCCGCCCAGTACCAGCAGGCTGGCACCGAGCAACAGGGGAATCGCTTTCATTGCCTCTCCTTGTCTGCGACCGGCAAAGGTGCGAAGCCGGTCATTCTGAGGATGTCAGGCCTGCTTCGACAAGCCCGGCGGCCATTTGCTCCCTCAGCGCTTGCCCATGGAGCGGCGCGAGCCGCGGGGCGCCGGCGGCCGGCGTACGTCCTTGTCGTGGGCCTTGCGCGGCTGGTAGCCGGCGGCGGCGTCCTTCTGCGCGGCAAGGGCGGCGCGGGTCAGTTCGGCCAGGGACAGCGGGGCCTGGGCCGGGGTGTCCGCGCTGTCGTCGCGCGGCGGCTGTTGCGAGGAAGTCATGGTGTGGACCGGATGAGGGATACGGAAACGGCGCCCATCATACCCGATAGGCGCCACGCCCGCTGCTGCTCAGGCGCCGACCGGTTGCCCCGCGGGCCCCGCCGGCTGCGCCTGGCCGAGGCTTTCGTCGAAGCGCAGCAGGCGCCCGGCGTTGCCCAGCACCAGCAGGGTGCTGAGGTTGTGCAGCACGGCGGCGATCATCGCCCCGGCGGCGCCGAGCAGGCCGAAGGCGGCGGCCGCGACTATCGCCAGGGTCCAGCCCAGGCCGATCGCCACGTTGACCTGCAGGGTGCGCCGGCACTGGCGGCTCAGCCGCACGCAGGTGCCCAGGCGGCGCAGGTCGCTGCCGATCAGCACCACGTCGGCCGAGGCCAGGGCGATGTCGGCGCCGCCGGCGCCCATGGCCACGCCGACCACGCCGGCCTTGAGCGCCAGCGAGTCGTTGATGCCGTCGCCCACCACCAGCGGGCGGAAACCCTTGTCGATTTCCTCGCCGACGCGGCGCAGCTTGTCTTCCGGCAGCGCCTGGGCGCTGACCTCGGCGATGCCCACCTCGCGCGCCACGCCCTCGGCGACGCTGCGACGGTCGCCGGTGAGCAGCAGTTGGCGGCCCAGGCCCAGTTCGCGCAGCTCGGCCATGGCCTGGGGCGCTTCCGGACGCAGGCTGTCGGCCAGCAGCAGCCAGGCGCGGAAACGCCCGCCCAGGGCCAGGCCGGCGATGGGGCCGTCGTGCTCGGGCACCGGCGCCGTGGCGATGCCCAGCTGGGCGAAGAGTTCGGGCCGGCCCAGGGCCGCCTCGCCCTGCGGGGTGTGGGCGAGCACGCCCAGGCCCTGGCGTTCGCGGATGTCTTCCAGCGGGTGGTAGGCGTCGTGGGGCACCAGCGCGGCCAGGGCGCGACTGACCGGGTGGCTGCTGGCCGCGCCAAGGCTGGCGGCCAGCTGGCGCAGGGCTGCCGAGTCTTCCCCCGGCTCGCCGCGCAGGGCCTGCAGGCGCAGGCTGCCGTGGGTCAGGGTGCCGGTCTTGTCGACCACCAGCGAGGTCAGGTCGGCCAGTTCCTCGAGGAAGGCCGAGCTGCGGATCAGGATGCCGTGGCGCGCCGCCACGGCGATGCCGGCGATGGCCGTGGCCGGCGCCGACAGCACCAGGGCGCAGGGGCAGGCGGCCACCAGCACGGCGAGCATGGCCTGGGGGTCGTTGGTGACGAACCAGGTGACCGCGGCGATCAGCAGTACCAGCACCATGTAGAGCCCGGCGTAGCGCTCCAGCAGGCGGGTGATCGGCGGCTTGGCGCGTTCGGCGCGCTGCATCAGGGCGATCACCTTGCCCAGGGTGGATTCCTCGCCGGTACGCGTCACCTCGATGCGCAGCAGGCCGTCGAGGTTGATGGCGCCGCCGTAGACCTCCATTCCCGCGCCGGCCTCCAGCGGCACCGACTCGCCGGTGATGGGCGCGGTGTCCAGGCTGGCCTGGCCGTCCAGCACCCGGCCGTCGGCCGGCACGCGGTCGCCGGCGCGCACTTCCACCTGGTCGCCGGCGCGCAGCTGGGCGTTGTCCACTTCCTCCACGGCGCCGTCGGCGCGGATCCGCCGGGCCTGGCTGCGGGTCAGGCGGCCAAGGGCCTCGATGGCTTCCTGGGAGCCGATCACGCTGCGCTCTTCCAGCACGTGACCGAAGATCATGATGATCGGCAGCAGCGCGGCGGTCAGCAGGTCGCCGGTGGCCCAGGCGCCGAGCATGGCCAGGGCGATCAACTGGTCGGTGATGCCGTGCAGGCTGGGGTGGCGCAGGCTGGCGGTGGCCGAGCGCAGCACCGGCACCGCCACCAGCAGCGAGGCGACGCCCAGCAGCAGCTGCGCCACGCCCTCCTGCTGCGGCGCCAGCCAGCGCCAGAGCAGGCCGAGCAGCAGCAGGCCGAGGGCGAGCATGGCCAGGCTCAGCTGGCGGGCGGCGGCGCGCTGCTCGTCGCGGCTGAGCATGGCCCCGGTGAGATGGCCGTGGCTGTGGCCATGGTGATGGCCGTGGTGGTGGTGTGCGCTCATCGATGGCTCAGGTCATTGGGTCGACGCGGTGTCGTCATCCTTGAGGATGGTCGCCCGGGGTGGGAAGCGCGTGTCCGGGCGCTTCACGTATTCCTCGGCCTCGGCTTCGGTCAGCACCCAGATCTGGTTGATCTGGCCGCTCTGGCCAGTCTTCAGCGCGACGAACTTGTCCTTCAGCTGCGGCATCAGGCCGTTGACGATGAACAGGTTGTTCTCGGTGCGGATACGCACCGAGACGGCCACCGGGTAGCTCACGGTCTTTTCGTACAGCCCCAGGCTGACCACCTGCTTGAGCAGATTGGGCTTGGGCCGCTTGAGGGTGATGACCGGGAAGCTGGCGCTGTCCACCACGCCCACCAGCATGCCCGAGGGCAGCTCGCGGCCGGCCTCGGCGCTGCCGGCGCCGAGCAGCATGCCCAGGGCCAGCAGCAGTGCGCCCAGGGGGCGCCAGCGGTTGCCCCGCGACGGAGTGGAGGAGTGCCGGTAAGCGACAGCGTTCATGGAGTGTCCCGCCCTAGGTGTTTTCTCGGAATGTGGGTGTCGGGCCCGTGGCCCTCGGCGAGCCTAGCGCGTCCGTGTGACATCTGTCCGCCCATTGCTTCACGGCTGCGGCCCCTGGAGGATCAGGCGGCCGGCGTCGCGCGGATCGACCGTGGTCACCGAACCGGCCTTGGCGAGTATGCCCGGCACCCGCTCGCGGTACAGCCGCAGCAGCAGGCCCGGGTCCTGGCTGGCGGCCAGGCTGGCGATGGTGGCGGTGTCGGCATGGGCCTTGGCCAGGCGCTCGCCGGTCTGGGCGCGGGCCACCTGCAGGGTGCGGTCGGCGGCCTGGGTGGCTGCCTGGGTCTGCCGCGCGGCGTCGTTCTGCGCGCTGGCGACGTTCTGCTCGGCCAGTTGGCTGGCGGTGAGCACGGCGTTGAAGGCGCTCACCGCCTCGCGCGGCAGCGAGGACTGCACGTCCACCCGCTCGATCTCGATGCCCAGCCCGCTGCCGGCGGCAGCCAGTGCCGCCAGGCTCTGGTTGACGCCCTGCTGCAGGTCGCCGCGCAGGCGCTCGCGGCGCTCGGCCACGGCGCTGTCGCTGCCGACCAGCTCGGGGCGGGCGACCAGGATGGTGTCCAGGTCGCGGGCCGCGCACACGGCCACAGCATTGCGCGCCACCAGGCGGTCCAGCGCCGGCAGCACGTGCTCGCCCTGGAGCACGTAGGCGTAGGGGTCGACCACCTTGTAGAACACCCGCACGTCCAGCTGCACGACGCCGGCGTCGCCGGTCAGCAGGTAGCCGGAGCCGGCCGTGGCGTCGTTGACCAGGCTGACGTCGAGGTCGGCCTTCTGCGCCTGGGCCGAGCGCAGCAGGGTTTCCACCCGGCGCTCGATGACCCGCTCGGCGGCCGGCAGCAGCACCACCTGCTCGAAGGGCCGCGGCCAGGCCAGCAGCAGGCCGGGGTTGGCGATGCGCTGCAGGGCGCCCATGCGCAGCACCACGGCGCGGCTGTCCGGGCCGACCTCGCGGACGTTGGACAGCGCCCAGCCGAGCGCCGCCAGCAGCGTCACACCATAGAGCGCGACGAACGCCAGGCGCCCGGCCTGCAGCCAGGGGCTGCCGCCCTCCCCGCGCTCAGTCATGCTGCGCACCCGGCTTCGGCGCCGGCAGTTGCGGCGGGCCGTCCACCAGCACGCGGAAAGGCGCGGCGTCGGTACGCAGGACCAGGCGGGTGCCGGAGTTGACGATGGTGCCCAGGGTGTCCAGCGAGCGCAGCAGGTTGTACAGCTCGGGCGAGCCGGCGTAGGCCTTGGCGTAGATCTGCGCCGCCTCGACGCGGGACTGCGCCTCGATGTCGGCGGCCTTGACCGTGGCGTCGGCCTGCAGGATGCGCGCGTCGCGCTCGGCGGCGGAGCGGATCTCGGCGGCCTTGCGCTTGCCCTCGGCGGTGCGCTCGGTGGCGATGGTCTCGCGCTCGGCGCGCATGCGGTCGACGGTGGCGCCGAGGGTCACCGAGGGCAGCGTCAGGCGCTCGATGCCCACCTGCAGCACGCGCACGCCGTAGGTATCGCGCAGGGTCTTGTCGATCTGGGCACGCAGGCGCTGCTCGAAGTCGGCGATGCGCACCTTGCCGCCGTCGGTGTTCACCAGGTCGGCCAGGTCGAAGCCGCTGGCGGTGGTTTCCAGGGCCGAGCCGACGAAGGTGCGGATCTGCCGCGCCGCCTCGTCCGGCTGGTTCTGCACGGCGCGCATGAAGCGCTGCACGTCGTCCGCATCGGGCTGCACCTGCCAGGCCACGTAGGCCTGGACGATGATGCGCAGGCCGTCGCGGGTGCCGACGTCCTGCAGGCCGCTGGAGGTGGTGCGCAGGCGCAGGTCCACCGGGATGGCCGCCTCGAAGGGCACCGGCAGGCGCCAGGCCAGGCCCGGCTGCAGCAGCACCCGCACCGGGTTGCCGAAGCGGGTGACCACGGTCGCCTCGCCGGAGCGCACCTGCACCAGGCAGGCGCTGGCGGCGGCGAACAGCACCAGCAGCGCGGCCAGGGCCATGCGCCGCCAGGGCATGGGCCCGGCGCCGGCGTGCTCATGGTCGTGATGAGGGTGGCCGTGCTCGTGGTCGTGGTGCGCGTGGTCGTGGCTGTGCGACGAACTCAAGGGGCGAGCTCCTGTTTGGCCGGCTTGCGCGCCGGGTCGAAGGGCGCGGCGAGGAAGCCGCGCAGGTCGAGGGTCGGCGCATCGCCGGCGCCCAGTCGGTGGTCGATGACCAGGGCGCTGGCACTGCCCAGGCCCTGGCCCAGGCGGGCGAAATACTGTTCCAGCAGGAACGACTGGCCGGCGTCCTGCCAGGCCTTGCGCTCGGCGCCGAAGCGCAGGCCGGCGGCCCGGGCCGCGGCCAGCGTCTCGCGGGCGTCGGCGTTGGCCTTGTCCACTGCCTGGCTGGCGGCCAGGCGGGCCTCGTTGCTCTGTTCGGCGGCCTTGCCGCGCTCGCGGGAGATCAATGCCTGGGCGGTGATCTGTGCCGCCTGCACGCCGTGGTAGGCATTCGCCGCACCGGCCGGCGGGTGGATGGCCTCGACCACGGTGGCGAGGATTTCCACGCCGCTGTGCAGGTCGTCGAGGTCGGCCTGCACGGCCTTGCCGATGTCCTGCGCCAGGGCCTCGCGCTGGCCGCCGAGGACGCTGTCCAGGGTGCGCGAGGCGAAGTCGTGGACCAGCACGCGGCTGGCCGTGCTGCGGATCAGCGCCGGCACGTCGGCGCTGTTGTAGGTGGCGGCCAGGGCCGCGGCATCGCTCAGGCCGATGCGGTAGACGAAGCGCACGTCCATGTTGACCACCTGGAAGCTCTGCTTGCCGTCGGCGGCGCTGGCGATCACCTGGGATTTCTCGCTGCGGTGGGAAGCGTCCCACAGGCGGTTGGCGCTGTCCGGCGCGGGGCCCTCGGCCGGGCCCGGCGGGTCGGCGGTGGCGGAATCGCCGGAGGTGGCCAGTTCGTGGATGACGCCGTTCTCCACCGCGATCACCCGCCCGAACGGCCAGGGCAGCCCGGCATGCAGGCCCGGCTGCAGCACCGCCTCGGGCTTGCCGAAGCGCTCGTAGACGCCGCGGCCGTCCAGGGGCACCTCGTGGATGCCGCTGAGCAGCCAGCCCACCAGCGCCACCAGCGCGGCCACCGGCAGGAAGGCGCGGCGCATGAAGGCGAACGCCCAGACCTGGCGCAGGTCGATGCCGAAGCGCTGCTGCAATTCGTCCTGCAGGAACTGCAGCGGCCGCGGCGGCCAGCGCAGTTGCCCGGCCACCAGGCTGCGGGCGACCAGGCGCGGCTCCTCGCGCCCGCGCTGCGGCAGGAAGGCGGAAAACACCGCGCGCGCCAGCAGCTCCACGGCCACCGCGGCGGGCAGCAGGCCGAGCAATACCAGCAGGCGCACCGGCCAGAGGTTGTCGGCGCTGGCGAACAGCAGGCCGGGCAGCGACAGCAGCTGCACGGCGATGACCAGCCGCAGCAGCGGCGCCAGGGCGGCGGCCTCCGGCCACTGGGCCGCGGTGCTGGCAGCAAGGTGGCGCTCCAGCACCAACAGGCCGAAGGCGCCCAGCAACAGCAGGCCGGCGCCGACATAGGCCGCCTGGCCGAGGTCGGCCCCCGGCAGCGCCAGGCTCCAGCCAGCGCGGATCACCAGCAACGCGGCGACGGCGAGCCCGGCCAGCCAGAGCGCGCCGGGACCGACGCGCAGCAATAGCCCGCGGATGCCACGGCCGATGCTGTCGAGGAAGCGGTCATAGGCACTCAGCGCCTCGGGCGGCAGCGCCTCCTGCGCCACCTCGCGCCCGCCGAACCAGCGCAGCCCCGGCTCCTGCCCCAGCGCCCGCGCCCGCCAGGCGTCCACACGCCAGGCCGACTGCGCCGCCGCGGCCAGCAGCAGCAAGGCCGCGGCGTTGTTGCACAGCAATGGCAGCCAGGGCGAACGGGCAGCGAACAGGCCGATGAGGATCGCCAGGAGGAACAGCAGCCCGGCCAGCACGGCGCTGCCCAGGGCCAGGGCGAACAGGCGCCGGGCATGCACCGCGGCCTGCTGGAAGCGCGGCAGCGCCTGCAGGTCCTCACCCGCGGTGTCCAGGTCGACTCGCATCACAACTCCAGAGGCGGCCATGGGGCCAGCCGGTACATCGGCGCGCAGGGAAACAAAATGTAACCTTATAACAGTCGGGGTGAAATTCTCGTCGAGACTCGGCGCAAAGAAAAGCCCCGTCCGCGATTTGCCGCGCGGCCCCGCAGCGTTCTATCTTGGCGAACCGTTCAAGTACCGCCGAGGTCCCCGATGAGCTCCCTGCGCGAATCCCTCGCCCGCTTCCCCCGCCTCGACCTGGTCGGCGCCCCCACTCCACTGGACAAGCTGGAACGGCTCTCGGCGCGGCTGGGCCGGGAGATCTTCGTCAAGCGCGACGACCTCACCCCGCTGGCCATGGGCGGCAACAAGGTGCGCAAGCTGGAGTTCCTCGCCGCCGATGCGCTGGCCGCCGGCGCCGACGTGCTGGTCACCGCCGGCGCCATCCAGTCCAACCACGTGCGCCAGACCGCGGCGCTGGCCGCGCGCCTGGGCCTGGGCTGCCTGGCCCTGCTGGAAAACCCCATCGGCACCGCCGACGCCAATTACCTGGGCAACGGCAACCGCCTGCTGCTCGACCTGTTCGGCGCCCAGGTGGAAGCGGTCGCCAACCTCGACGACGCCGACGCCCTGCTGGAGCAGGCCTGCGAGCGCCTGCGCGCCCAGGGGCGCAAGCCCTACCTGGTGCCCATCGGCGGTTCCAATGCCCTTGGCGCCCTGGGCTACGTGCGCGCCGGCCTGGAACTGGCCGAGCAGGTGCGCGCCAGCGGCCGCCACTTCGCCGCCGTGGTGCTCGCCTCCGGCAGCGCCGGCACCCACGCCGGGATGGCCCTGGCGCTGGCCGAGGCACTGCCGGAAACCCCGGTGATCGGCGTCACCGTCTCGCGCCCCGACGCCGCCCAGCGGCCCAAGGTGGAAGGCCTGGCGCAACGCACCGCGGACCTGCTCGGGCGGCCGCTGGCGGCGCATTGCGCCGTGCACCTGTGGGACGCCTACTTCGGCCCGCGCTATGGCGAGCCCAACGCCGGCACCCTGGACGCGCTGCGCCTGCTCGCCGCGACCGAGGGCCTGCTGCTCGACCCCGTCTACACCGGCAAGGCCATGGCCGGCCTGCTCGACGGCGTGGCCAAGGGCCGCTTCGCCGACGGCCCGCTGCTGTTCCTGCATACCGGCGGCGCCCCGGCGCTGTTCGCCTACCCGGCGTTCCTGTGAATTCACACGGGTTATATGAATAAGAAATTTTATTATTTTATTGCATAACCATTGACCCCCTATAGTCCCGCGGCCTACTAACCTGCTTGAAACACCAAGAACGAGGGCAACCATGAACTTCTCCATCCTGCGACGCGGTTTCATCTTCGCCGGCCTGACCCTGGCCCTCGGCGCCAGCTTCCTCGGCCAGCAGGCCTCGGCCGACGAGGACCTGCTCAAACAGATCCAGGCCAACGGCGCGATCAAGGTCGGCCTGGAAGGCACCTACCCGCCCTTCAGCTTCGTCGACGAGAGCGGCAAGCTGTCCGGCTTCGAGGTGGACTTCGCCGAGCTGCTGGCCAAGGAGCTGGGGGTGAAGGCCAAGTTCCAGCCGACCAAGTGGGATGGCATCCTCGCCGCCCTCGAATCCAAGCGCCTGGACGTGGTGATCAACCAGGTGACCATCTCCGAGGAGCGCAAGAAGAAGTACGACTTCTCCGAGCCCTACACCGTCTCGGGCATCCAGGCCTTGGTGCGCAAGGGCGACGAAAGCAAATACGACAAGCCCGAGAAGCTCGCCGGGGTGAAGGTCGGCGTGGGCCTGGGCACCAACTACGAACAGTGGCTGAAGCAGAACGTGCCGCAGGCCGACGTGCGCACCTACGAGGACGACCCGACCAAGTTCCAGGACCTGCGCAGCGGGCGCATCGACGTGATCCTGGTGGACCGCCTGGCAGCCTTCGACATGGTCAACAAGACCAAGGGCGCCATGGCCCTGACCGGCGCGCCCTTCGCCCGCCAGGAAGCCGGCATCGCCCTGCGCAAGGGCAACCCCGAGCTGCTCGGCGCGCTGAACAAGGCCATCGAGAAGTTCAAGGCCGACGGTTCGCTGAAGCAACTCTCGGAGAAGTGGTTCCAGGCTGACGTGACCCAATGATCGACGAAAGCCTGCAGCTTGCGCTGGATTCCGCGCCCTTCCTGCTCAAGGGCGCGGTCTTCACGGTAGTCCTGAGCGTCGGCGGCATGTTCTTCGGGCTGCTGCTGGGGTTTATCCTCGCCCTGGCGCGCCTGTACGGCCACGCCGTGTTCAGTTGGCTCGCGCGCATCTACGTGTCCTTCTTCCGCGGCACGCCGCTGCTGGTGCAGTTGTTCATGATCTACTACGGCCTGCCGCAGCTGGGCCTGGAGCTGGACCCGCTGCCGGCGGCGCTGATCGGCTTCTCGCTGAACATGGCCGCCTACGTCTGCGAGATCCTCCGCGCGGCCATCGGCTCCATCGACCGCGGCCAGTGGGAGGCGGCCTCCAGCATCGGCATGACCCGCGCCCAGACGCTGCGCCGGGTGGTGCTGCCGCAGGCCGCGCGCACCGCCCTGCCGCCGCTGGGCAACAGCTTCATCTCGCTGGTCAAGGACACCGCCCTGGCTGCCACCATCCAGGTGCCGGAGCTGTTCCGCCAGGCACAGCTGATCACCGCGCGGACCTTCGAGGTGTTCACCATGTACCTCACCGCGGCGCTCATCTACTGGGTGCTCGCCAGCGTCCTGGCGCACCTGCAGAACCGCCTGGAAGCGCGGGTCAACCGCCATGACCAGGAGCACGAGGCATGATCGAGGTACGCAAGCTCACCAAGCGGTTCCGCGGCCAGGAGGTGCTCAAGAGCATCGACCTCTCGGTCGCGGCCGGCGAGGTGGTGGCGATCATCGGCCCCAGCGGCTCGGGCAAGACCACCCTGCTGCGCTGCCTGAACCTGCTGGAGATACCCAACGGCGGGACCATCCGTGTCGGCGACATCGAGATCGACGCCTCGCGCCCGCTCAAGCCGCAGCAGGGGCTGATCCGCAAGCTGCGCCAGCACGTCGGCTTCGTGTTCCAGAACTTCAACCTGTTCCCCCACCGCACTGCGCTGGAGAACGTCATCGAAGGCCCGGTGATCGTCAAGAAGGAGCCCCGCGAGAGCGCCGTGCAGCGCGCCCGCCAGTTGCTGGCCAAGGTCGGCCTGGCCGGCAAGGAGGATGCCTATCCCAAGCGTCTCTCCGGTGGCCAGCAGCAACGCGTGGCCATCGCCCGGGCCCTGGCCATGCAGCCGGACGTGATCCTCTTCGACGAGCCCACCTCGGCGCTGGACCCGGAACTGGTGGGCGAAGTGCTGGCGACCATCCGCGGCCTGGCCCAGGAAAAGCGCACCATGGTCATCGTCACCCACGAGATGAGCTTCGCCCGCGACGTCGCCAACCGGGCGATCTTCATCGACAAGGGGGTGATCGTCGAACAGGGCGACGCCAAGACGCTGTTCGCCCAGCCCCGCGAGGAACGCACCCGGCAATTCCTCAGCAAGTTCCTCAACCCCGAGCAGGGCCGCCCCGAATAGATCATATTATTCGATATCAAAGCTCGGATATTTGCGCTTTTTTATCAATTCGATCGGGATCAACATAACCTCCATGAACCGCGCAGGCCGGCCACTCCGCCGGCCTTGCGCCCCAAGAGGACTGATCCCATGATCGAACGCAGACCCTTCGACCAGCTCGGCGGCGCCCACCACGGCTGGCTCAACGCCAAGCACCACTTCTCCTTCGCCGAGTACTACGACCCCGAGCGCATGAGCTGGGGCAACCTGCGCGTCTGGAACGACGACGAGATCGACCCGGGCACCGGCTTCCCGCCGCACCCGCACCGCGAGATGGAAATCATCACCTACGTGCGCCAGGGTGCGATCACCCACCAGGACAGCCTGGGCAACAAGGGCCGCACCGAAGCGGGCGACGTGCAGGTGATGAGCGCCGGCAGCGGCATCGTCCACTCCGAGTACAACCTGGAAAAGGACGTGACCAGGATCTTCCAGATCTGGATCCTGCCGACGCAACGCGGCGGCACGCCGTCCTGGGGCGCCAAGCCGTTCCCCAAAGGCGACCGCGCCGGCCGCTTCGTGACCCTCGCCAGCGGCTTTGAGAGCGACGAGGACGCCCTGCGCATCCGCGCCGACGGCCGCCTGGTGGCCGCCACCCTGAAGGCCGGGCAAAGCGCCGAGTACCCCCTGGGTGCCGACCGCCGCGCCTACCTGGTGCCGGCGACCGGCAAGGTGGAAGTCAACGGCGTGCCCCTCGCCGCCCGCGACGGCGCTGCCATCGCCGAGGAAGCGATGGTGAAGGTGACGGCGCTGGAGGACAGCGAGGTGATTCTGGTGGATGTTGCCTGATCCCCACCTACAACGAAAAGGCACGCCTCGCAGGCTGTGTGAAAACCCGAGCGGCTCTTCGAAGAGAGCGTTCCTACGTGAAATCTGAAGAGGCTTGGCTATTCAGCCAATCCAGAATCCGCGTAGAAACGCGAAATCCAGGTTGTTTTTTAACCAGCGGGACCGATCCTGAGGTTTTCACACAGCCTGCTCGGCGTGCCTTTTTTCGGTCCATCAACCATTGAACTTAAGGCTGATTTTGATCTGTTCGACGACCTGGTTCTGCTCCGCTTCGGAAATCCCCAGCCACAAGGGTAGACGTACCAAGCGCTCGGATTGCCGTTCAGTCACCGCCATGCTGTCGTGTACTCGACCATAGCGCTCACCTGCCGGGGAGGCGTGCAGCGGCACGTAATGGAAAACGGCCCCTATCCCTTGTCGCTTCAGATCATCCAGCAGTTGCTCCCGACTTGCAGCGGAATCCAGTAGCACATAGTACATATGGGCGTTGTGCTGACAGTCGGCAGGCACCACGGGGCGACGCAGGAGGCCTTCCTTCTCCAGCGGTTCGAGCAGTTCGTGATACAGCTCCCAGCATGCCAAACGCTCCTTGGTGATGCGTTCGGCTTCGTCGAGCTGCGCCCAGAGGAATGCCGCTATCAATTCGCCAGGGAGGAATGAGGACCCCACTTCCTGCCAGGTGTACTTGTCCACTTCGCCTCGGAAAAAGCGACTGCGGTCGGTCCCCTTTTCGCGAATGATCTCCGCGCGCTGGACCAGCATCGGGTCGTTGACCAGCAATGCCCCGCCCTCTCCAGAGATGACATTCTTGGTCTCATGGAAGCTATATGCTCCAAGGTCTCCAATGCTTCCCAGAACACGTCCCTTATAAGATGCCATCACACCCTGGGCCGCATCTTCCACGACCTTGATCTGCCGTTTATGCGCGACGGCCATGATGCTATCCATTTCACAGGCGACACCTGCATAGTGGACCGGTACCAGTGCACGGGTACGTTCAGTGATTGCCGACTCGATCAGGCGCTCATCAAGATTGAGAGTATCCTCGCGGATATCCACGAAGACCGGCACCGCTCCGCGCAAGACAAAGGCATTGGCTGTGGAAACGAAGGTAAACGAAGGCATTATGACTTCATCTCCCGGCTGGATCTTCAGCAGCAGAGCAGTCATTTCCAAAGCCGCAGTGCAGGAATGGGTCAAGAGCGCCTTGGCCGATCGGGTGTATCGCTCCAGCCAGGCATGGCACAACTTGGTGTACTGACCATCCCCAGAAAGATGTCCGGAAAGATGAGCATTGGCGATATTGTAAAGCTCTCGTCCAGAAATGTACGGGCGATTGAATGGAAGCTTCTTCGACACAGGCTTATCCCTTGTTTCCGGTTATGCATCTGGCATTGACGACAACAATACTGCCAAGATTCTTCACGACCTTGAGCTCCAACTCACCTTGATGCCGCTGCATGCAGTAGTTGCGAAGATATTCCCCCTGGGCTGGAATCGGCCTATCGGCATAGCCACTGAAGTCGAGGCCTTGCGAGGACAGCAGGCGTTGTACGAACCAGCCTGGTTTCTCACTTTCCAGTCGATAGGCCAGCGAAGTCGGAGCATAGGTTCCTGATGAGAGGGAGTAAAAACGAAACCCTGCGTTGTGCAGATCACGATCAAGCGGCGAGTAGACATATTCATAGGGGAAATAACCCCCCCAGGTCACGATCACATCCGTACCCAGCTCTTTGACGTCGCGCCGGATGTCCTGGACCATCCCGTCTATCTGCTGATGTTGTTTTACTGTTTGCCAAAAGGTACTGGCCGCCAAAGAACAAAGTGCGATATATGCCAGCCACCGGCGCGCACCTCGCAACGCAGACGCCTGTGCAACCATCCACAGGAGGCAAGCACTCAACGCTGGATAATAGGCCCAGAAGACACCTGGCCTACCTATATAACCGGTATAGAACAGACCAGCATAAAATAAAAAAAGGCATAGCCACATTCGCGAACTACCCAACAGCGCACCGATGACTAGCCCAGCCAGCGCAAGTGGAAAAGCACGTGGATCCTGCCAAGCAGAATGGATGGATTCGATCCCCCTCCCAACGCTACGCGGCGCACTGAGTTCACCCGGCACAGCCTGGCGTAACGCCTCCATGGTCCGCGAAGACGTCAGGTTGTCATCGACAAAGAACCAGCTCCTCAACAGGTCGAAATCATTGCCGCTCAGATCGCTGGAAGAATTCAGGGGGAGGGTTTTCAGATAGTCCGCCAGGCCATAGTCCGTAAGCTTCACCCTTACGGCATTGAAGGCGTTGTACTTCGCCCAACTGACATCCGAATAGGACGCGCGATCGAAAGCGATTGCCGCAAGGCTGGCAGCAGCAATTGCAAGGAACAGCAAGAGAAACGCCCGATCACGCAGGATACGGAGCGACAACCAGAGTGGTATCGAAACAGCAACGATGAAGAGAAACTCGTTCCATCGAATCAGATAGGACACTAGGGCCAGAATGAAGCACAGGAACAGCGCCCCGTTGCCACGTCGTTCCCGATAATCCAGCAGCGCCAGCACAGCTGCCGCCCCAGCCAGCCCTGAAACAACTGTGAATTGTGGGAAGACGCACGGGTAAAAGAATACGCTGAATACCGCAACCACGGCGGCCCCGGGGCCCATGCCTCGACGGATGAGAAAATGGCAGGCCACTAGCGCAACTGCCAACAGAACCAGGTAAGTGACCAACGAATATCCAAGTAACCCGCGGACACTCGGTATGCATTGAATGAACGCCCCCCACAGGGCGTTGGAGAAGATCAGATTGCGACTGGGCACGGCAATCGAGCCGAACCCTTCCACACGCATCGCCATGCCTACATCGTCATTGGTCTGCCAGTAGGGCTCCCATACCGACAATGCGCTCGACAACAACACACAGAGCAGCAACGGCAACGCCAATGGCAGGGTACGCGCCCAGCGGGCGGAAACCGATATCGAATTCACGTGCGTTTTCCAGCACTGATCAGGGTATGCAGTGCCGCTACGGCACCACCGATCAGGGCAAGCACCACACGATTGAGATACATCAGGAAGGCGAGCAGCACGGCGTCTGCGACTGGCACACCGACTCTTCCCAGCAACCAGACCATCACACCTTCCCGAACACCTATACCCCCCAGTGAAATGGGTAATACAGTTGACAGATAGATGATTGGAATGACTACCAGGCAGAGTGCCAGGGGCAGTTCCAGTGCCATGACCTGCGCGAAGTAATAGAAAACCAGGATATCTGCAGCCTGGAACAAGGTGCTAAGCAGCAAAGTAGACAACAAAGTCCCAGACGGGAGACTCCATAACTTCTGGTAGAGCACCACCAATCTGTCCAGATGCTGGCCGACAAGCCTGCCGCCAAGGCATTTCAACAACCATGGAGTACCGCTCAGCGCCACGATGAAAACCAATAGTGAGGCCACAATCGTCGGGGCAATCAACAGGGCCTCCGAACCTAGCTTTCGACGAAGGGCATCATTCAGCGCAAGCACGCCCAGCGAACCGACCAAGGCCACCCCGCAAAGCCCCAGTCCACGCTCAATGGCCACCGAAGCCAGAACCCTGGATAGGGCACCACGCTGACGCGCCGCACACAGAGCCACCCTCACAGCATCGCCACCCAGCACACCGGGCAACATGACACCGTAGAAGGTACCCACCAGATACAGATAGAGAGCACTCGAAGATCGCAGGACGATACCTAAAGCGGCAAGAACCAGGCGCCAACGATTGGCAGCCATGACCAGCCCCACGAGAAGAATCAACGGCCCAGGCCAAAGACGATAAAGGCTCCCATCGCGCAGCAGCGAGGCGATAGCCGACCAATCGAGAAAACGAATGAGGTAGACGACCACGGCAACAGAGAAGCTTGCCTGGAAGAGAACCAGCCACATACGACGAGACATCAACAATCCGTCAGCTCTGATGGTTTCGGTTCAATAGGGCTTCCAGCGCCTCAGCATCAGGAGCCGAACTCAATAGATCGAAATGTCGCCGAATATCATCGGCTGACCAGTCCCACCACTGCAGCTCTTCCAGCTTCCGGATGATCGCTGCCGGGAAGCGATACTTCACCACCCTGGCCGGCGCCCCAACCACCACGGCATAGGGCTCAACGTCAGTCGTAACTACGGCATTGGCTCCAACGACAGCGCCGTTACCTATGCGTACTCCGCGACGGACCACTGCACCCGCGGCTATCCAGACATCGTGTCCGATGCTCAACGGCAACACGAAACGGTCATAAGGAATTTCTGCCGAGAACGGACGGAGCTGGTCATGATCGTTATATAAGAACGAGTGTTGAACGATGCGTGAATGATCATGCTCGCCGCCACCAATGCTGACATTCCATGAGATGGAACAGAAACTGCCAATATCGGCATGCATGATCACCGTATTCATGCCGGTATAGGAGTGTCGCCCCAGATTCGCATGAAGCAGATGATTGGCACGCTCTATCCTGACTCGGCTGGCCAACTGGCTGAAGTCGACACGAGAGAAGTTGCCGACCGAAACATGCTCCGCCAAGGTAGACGCCTTGATTCGTGCGCCAGCGTACACTGTGGCCAGCGGGTCTATCCGGCTGTCAATCTCCTGATAATCCATACCTGGCCGCCTCCCGTTTATCGCGCAGCGTCATTGCAATGTCTTCGGCAGCGGCCTGCAGAGTCCATACAGGAGCCCAATCGAACTCTCGGCGGAAGCACGAACTATCCATCAATGAGTGCTCCGGCACGTTCGTCATGCTCTGCGCCTCACTTACCCGGTGTTCCCGGCCAAATGCCCGGAATATAGTCCGCGCGATCTGTTCCAACGATGAGCACTCTCCCGACCCCAGATTGAAGACGCCACTGCCAGATCTAAGCAGCGTAGCCTCAATGGCAGTAGCTATATCCCTGATATAAAGATATTCCCGAAGAATACCTGTCACCGTCAGTGTCACCGGCTCATCACGGTAAGCCTTGCGAATGAAGGTGGCGATGGCACTGCTCGCATACTCCCCCAGTCCGAACACCTGGGCCAGACGGAGGGTCACGATATTCAGTCCACGCTGCATGAAGTAATCCGCAGTCAGTTCTGAGTGCCTCTTGGCCAAGGCATAAAGCGACTCCGGAGCTGGCGTTTGAACCTCACTCCACGGCACGGGCAATCGCCCATAGACACCCCGTGTCGAGGCTAGTACGACCCGTTGGAGCGCACATTGTTCAGCACAGAGCAGCACCCGGTAGTCCAGGCTTACATTACCCAGAACATCGGAATCGATATTCCCCTTGGGCCGAGTGGCAGCGAGATGGACTAGGCCATCCATCCCCGCAAGATGACGTCGCAGGGAGTCAATGGAGTAGTCAGTCGCAATATAGGTGACTCCCGGCAATCGCTCGTCAGGAAGCGTACGCGACAGAGCGAATACTTCGTATCGTGGTCCGAGCAACTCGACCAGATGCTTGCCGACGAAACCGTTAGCCCCGGTGATGGCAAGTTTCATGGGCTAAAGCTCTCCCATCACGATCTGATAGCCGCACTTCTCCATGACCCCGTTGGTGCTCCGAACGTACTCGCCAGGTGCGTAGTAGAATTCGACATGAACGGCATCGGGATGCGCATCGACCAAGGAGAAACTCTCGCCTGGTGGCTGACAAAAGAACTCCAGATAGGCTGGCCGGACGTTCAGGGCAGCGGGCATGGTGACCGTCCGCCCTTGCAGCCGCTTGATGCAACCATCCAGCAGATCGACACCAGTGCTGGCCAGAATCAGGCGCCACAGGTGGCAGCCATCCAGCCGAGGGGCGACCTCGATCAAATAGGGAAGGTCCCCATTCATCTTGATCTGAAAATACAGCGGTCCTTCCTGTATACCCAATTGCGCCGCTGTCCGTAGCACCAGTTCACGAACTGCCTCTTCCGCCCTGTCCGAGAAGCTGGCTGGAAGGATGTGTCGGCGGATGATGCCGCCATCGAACTGGGCCCAGGACTCCCGCTCGGAAGGGAGGAAGAAGACCATCTCCCCCTCGGCGAAGAAGGCATTCACGGATATCTCTCGCCCTTCGATTTTCTGCTCGACTATGACACGACCGGAACGGGAGAAGCCGACCGCCGCGGCAAAAGCTGCCGGTATCTGCGCGTACGCCGACACACTGCAAACACCCCGCTGCCCCTGACTGTCGACTGGCTTGAGCATCGCCGGCAAGGGCACGCTGGTCACCTGGTTCGCATGCTCCAGCACCTCGAACTCCAGCGATCCGGGCAAGCCCTGCAAGTGATGCCGCAACAACCCCTTGTTGTTACAAGTCACCGCAACCTCTTCACTGACCAGCCGCGGCAAATGAAGTTGCTCCGCCACGTACCCCACCGTAGGCATGGCAACATCAGACCCAACGGAGTAGATCTGATCCACGGCATGGTCGCGGGCATAGCGCAGGACGGAATCTCTGTCGGTAATGTCCACCTGAGCGAAATGCCGTGCATGGGCTCGACCTGGGCCAGCCGTGGTA
The DNA here is from genome assembly GCF_036231725.1 of Pseudomonas sp. JH-2. Taxonomy (NCBI): domain Bacteria; kingdom Pseudomonadati; phylum Pseudomonadota; class Gammaproteobacteria; order Pseudomonadales; family Pseudomonadaceae; genus Pseudomonas; species Pseudomonas sp. JH-2. The sequence continues at coordinate 162,359 of NZ_JAZAQP010000006.1, forward strand.
TTGCTCAGTGCATGCGTTTCAAATTCGCTCGTCAAACGCGCCAACAGATCAGCCTGCGCGGCACCAATTCCCAGTACCAGAAATCTTTTAGTCACTCCAAGCCCTCATCCATTCGCCCTAGCGCTGGCTGCCGCTATCATAGCCCTCATGCAGTTCGGTTTCCGTAACGCTCGTCTGCCTGCGCACGAAGTACTGGGGAGTGGCATTGACCCGCTGGAGAATCCGCAAAACATACTCACCGATCACCGCAAAGGCGAAGAAGTTGAAACCGGAGAGGAACAGCAACAGCAAGGTAGTTGTCATCCAACCAGGAACCGCGATACCGCCCAGAAAGTACCGGCATAGCAGGTAGGCGGAGAACAGCACGCTGAAGATGATCCCGAAACCACCGATCACCCCAAGAAGACGAAGGGGCAGAACGGACTGCCCGATGAAGTTGCTCATCGTTGCCCGCAGCAGGCGCGACAAGGTATACCCGCTTTTACCTTCCCGACGGGGATAGTGCGGAACAATGACATTGACAATACGCCGCGTTACCGAACTTAGCATAACGCCTAAAACAGGATTCAATGCTCGTAGCTCAAGCAAAGCATCAACCACCGGCCGCCGAATGGCTCGAAAACTGGTAAATCTCAAATCCCGAGGCTTCCCTAGGAACAGCACATTCATTTCATTTACCAACTGGCTACCCAGACGCCGAAACAAACTATGTTGCTTTTCGGCTGGCACGCCCATTACGACGTCAGCATCACTTTCCAGACCTTCCAGCAACAGAGGGATATCCTCAGGCGCACTTTGTAGATCGTCGTCAATGGTTACTACGACCTGACCTCGCGAGTGAGCCATGCCGCACAAGGTGGCACTACCTTGGCCAAAGTTGCGCATAAGTTGAATAGCAAGAGTATGAGAGTCTTTTTCAGCAAGAGACTGTAGGATAGCCCACGTATTCCCGGGCCCACAATCATCAACAAAGACGATCTCATAACTCTTCCCCTGCTTCTCCAACGTCTCTGTCAGACGTCGATGGAGCTCATGAAGGGTAAGCTCCGAGCCATAAACTGGAACAACGACACTATACGCAAAAAAGTCACTCACTTTTCAACCTCTCAAATACTCCTCGTAGGATAGCAAACAAAGAACACATCAACCTTCACCAGGAAAATCCTTAGCTACAAACACACGACAAGATGGACAACGATCATCGGAATTAGGCAAGGCATGGAAATTTTCCACTATATATTCATATATATGCGGATTAGTATTTCTGAACCTCAGCTCGTCACGACCATCCAGGGGAATATCAACAACAATTATCACACCCGGGTTCGCCGCCTTGATTCGCTCAATCTCCTCTTGCTCAAAAGCAACTCCACGCGACCACAGAGCATAGTTCGCCCAAAGCGGGGACTTATCCCCAAGTACAGCATAAGCTCCTGGCCAATACGGAGTCGCTATAAATGCACGATGCCCTCCTGAATACTTCTCAGCAAGATCCAATATGAACTGGACATTTTTTGCTGTCGCAGAATCTACTTCCAACTTATCGCCTGCTACCACTAGCTCGTCGCATCGGTTACCTCCACTACAGTTCCAACCTGGCTGATTGGCTCCGCCACCGATGAGGCTAATCGTCAATAATCCCAATAGCAAAAAAACCTTCCTCTTCCCATTCTGTCGGAAGATCAGGAGCAAGCACCCTATAAGCAGAGGGAAAATTCCTTGAGAAAGATGGCCTGTATCCGCACGTGAATAAGCATAGTGTGCATAAGGCAGCGACAAGAAAGCGGCACCTACAAAAACTGCGGGAACAGATCTACCTCTCAGCCTTTCAAAAAACACCCACAGAATCGAAAATATTCCGAATATCAATAAAGAAACGAAAAGAACACCAACCCAAAACGCTCGCAGGCTTTCCAACCAAGATGATGTGGAAAAACTAACAAGCCATGGCCAAGGAACAGGAAGAGGAAAATTCGTTGCCCCTCGGGAAACCTGAAACTTCACTCCATTTAAAAATGCATCCTCAAAGCCAGGAACGAAGAGAATCAAGAAAAGCATAGGGGTATACCCCACAACAACACCTATACTCCATGAAAACATTTTCTTTACTGCAGAATCTCTAGCCCCCTCCCCAATCAGCAACCAGAGCATGATAGCCAGGCTCGCCACAGCTCCATACAGTCCGTGATTACGCCCCAGAAAAGCAATCAGTCCAATCCCCACCCCCGCCCCAAAATAGTGACGAGGAGTTCTGGCGCTCGCAAGACATGCCAATATCCCGACAAGGAATATCGAAATAGAAATATCAAACAACTTATGACGCGGAAACATCCAAAGTACAAAAACAGCTGCAGCAAACAGGAGAAATATCCCATCCACTCCCCTCAGACTGGGACGAGACCGAGCGACTAGATAAACCCCGCAAAACAGCCCAAGAAACTGAAAAATAGAAATAGCCACACGAAGATAGACTATTCCATTTCCTCCCATGATAGACATTACTGCGGCCGACCAGTAATAACGCCCTGGATCATATGACATAAAATCTTTGAGCGGCACTTCCCCCAACATAGTCCGCTGAACGCCATACCACAAGAAACCCTCATCCCACAGATTCAAGCCTCGATGGCCAAACCACAAGAATGCCACCAAGACAAAGAGTAGAGATAACACGCCACTCCAGATGAATCGTCTAAAAGAATCGCTTCTTTGCCCCGCGAGCGCTTTCAAACCATCCCCCTAAAACGTAAAAATAAGAAATATGTTACATGCAGCAAAACAAACAACAGCAGCCCTCATAACGCATAAAAAACCCAGCCAAATGGCTGGGTTCTCTAATAGCTGGTGGACCGAAGGAGGATCGAACTCCCGACCTCCGCATTGCGAACGCGGCGCTCTCCCAGCTGAGCTATCGGCCCGATAGGGTAGGAATCTAACCCAGGCATTACCTGCAGGCAACGATGGCACTGTCGGAAAAATAGACACCCCCTCAGCACCCATTCAACGCTTGCGACACAGCCCCATGCCGTCGCCCAGCGGCAGCAGGGAATAATCCACGCGCTCGTCCGTTTTCAGCGCCAGGTTCAGTTGCTGGATGGCGCGGGTGTCGGCGCTTTGCGGGTTGGCTTCGAGCACCCGGCCGCTCCACAGCACGTTGTCGAAGATCGCCAGGCCGCCCTGGCGCAGCAGCGTCAGGGCGTGCTCCAGGTAGCGCGGGTAGTTGGCCTTGTCGGCGTCGATGAAGGCGATGTCGAAGCTGCCCGCCTGCCCTGCCTTTTCCAGGCCGGCCAGGGTGTCCAGCGCCGGGCCCAGGCGCAGTTCGATGCGGCTTTCGACGCCGGCGTCGCGCCAGTACGACTGTGCCGTGGCGTTGTAGTCGCCGGGCAGGTCGCAGCAGAGGATGTGGCCGTCTTCCGGCAGGGCCTCGGCCATGCACAGGGCGCTGTAGCCGGTGAAGGTACCCACTTCGAGGATGCGCCGGGCGCCGGTCAGCTTCACCAGCAGGGCGAGGAACTGGCCCTGCTCGGGGGCGATCTGCCAGCGTGCCGTGGGCAGGGCGGCGGTTTCCTCGCGCAGGCGCGCCTTCAGCGGCGTGTCGCGCAGGGAGGTGTCGAGCAGGTATTGGTAGAGCGCGTCGTCGAGGTTGAGCGTACGGGTGGTCATGGGCCCTCCTGAAGATCAGGGATGGAGGGCGAGGCTCTGTACCGCGAGGACGCGCTTGGCTTCCAGGAAGGCCCGCTGCCAGTAAGGGCTGTCGAGGCTGTCCAGGCGTACGGTCCCGCCCGTTCTGGGCGCATGCACGAAGCGCCCCTCGCCGACATAGATACCCGCATGGCTGACGTTGCGTCCACCGTTGGTGGCGAAGAACACCAGGTCGCCGCTCTGCAGGCCCTCGCGGCCGACCACGGGGGCACGCATGCCGATCATCTCGCGGGTCGAGCGCGGCAGCTGCAGGCCGGTGGCGTCGCGGTAGACGTAGCCGATCAGGCCACTGCAGTCGAAACCGCCGTCAGGGGTATTGCCGCCCCAGCGATAGGGCGTACCCACCAGGCCGATGGCGCGGATCAGCACGTCGTCCGCGGCCTGGGAATCGCTGCCGAAGTTGTTCGAGGGGGCGTAGACCACCGGCGGTGGCGCAGGCGGCGTATGGCTGGCACAGGCCGCCAACAGGGAGACCAGTGCGAGAGAGAGGATACGAAGGGAGGTATGCATGTGATGGCATCCCCGATTCAGGAATGCCATCACTTTGCACCGTCAAACGGTTAAGCGCAATACTTAAAGTAAAACTTTAAGATTAGCGCGTTACCGTCTGCTGCGCCTGGTAACCCGGCTCCAGGACGCGTTTGGCTTCCATGTAGCTCAGGCGCCAGTAGCTGTCGTCCAGGTTGTCCACCCGTACACCACCGCCACGGCGGCTGGCGGAGTGGATGAACTGGCCATCGCCGATGTAGATGCCGGCGTGGCTCACGCGCCCGCGACCACGGTTGTTGAAGAAGATCAGGTCGCCCGGTTGCAGGTCTTCCTTGGAGACCAGCGGGACGTCCATGGTGATCATCTCGCGCGTGGAACGCGGAAGCTTGATTCCAGCCTCTTCGCGGAACAGATAGCCGACGAAGCCGCTGCAATCGAAACCGGTTTTCTCCGAACGGCCCCCGAAGCGATACGGCGTGCCGATCAGTTCGAATGCGCGATCCAGAATGCTGGAAACCCGCCCTGACGGGTTCCCGTTATCATTTCCTGCCCCCTCGTCTTCTACATCCGCCAGCGTTGCCTGATGGTGGTCAATCTGAGCCCAGCTGCGGGTGGCCTGCTCTACGGCAACCTGCTGTTGACCCGGCTGGGACTCCGGCGAATGGCTGGCGCAAGCGGCCAGCAGCAAGACGAAACTCATGGGCACGAGGGGTGCGAAGCGTCTAAGCATGGGCACGACCGTGTCTCATTAGTTCCATTAGCGCGCTAATGTGCCCGCTCGATCGAGGCGATGCAAGTTTTTTATCGCGAAATGTGACCTATCAGTTGCGGCAGAATGTCTAAGGCTCGACCGACAATTCTCGCATCGACCCTCGCGCTGAGGTCGGTCAGCCCCGGATTCACCTCGGCGACGAAGCCACCGGCGGCGCGGGTGCGCAGCACCGGCTCGACGATGTAGGGAAAGCTCGCCGTGGTCCCCACCAGCAGCACCACCTCGAAGCCCTTGCGCAGTTCGCCGTAGAGGCTGTCGATCGCCGCCTCCGGCAACATCTCCTCGAACAGCACCACCGGCGGCCGCAGCACGCCGCCACAGTCCGCGCAACGCGGCGGCAGCGGACGCTGCAGGTGCGCCTCCAGCTCATCGCTCTCGGCCCCGCACGACTGGCAGAACAACGGCCGCAGTTCGCCGTGGATCTCGATCAGCCGCTCCAGCGGCGAACCGGCGCGGCGATGGAAGCCGTCGATGTTCTGCGTCAGCACCCAGCACCCCGGCTTGCGCCTCTGCAGTTCGGCGATGGCCTCGTGGCCGGCGTTGGGCGTGGCGGCGAGGCAGGCCCGGCCGAGCTGCGCCAGGTACTTCCAGCACAGCGCCGGGTCACGCCGCAGCATGGGCCCGGAGATGGCCGTCTCGATGGCGATGCCTTCCTCGGTCACGCCGTTGTACAGGCCGCCCAGGCCGCGGTAGGTGGGCATGCCGGAATCCGCCGAGAGGCCGGCGCCGGTGATCACCAGGATGCGCTCGGCGCCCTGCAGGGCGTGGACGAGCGCGGCCATCGAAGCGTCCATGGGGGTTGTTCCTGTCAGGCTGGCGCGTCGCCAGCGGGTGGATGCTGCGCGGCGAGGCGTTGCAGACGCCCCAGCAGCGTCGTGCGCGGGATGCGCAGGCTGGCGGCCGCCTGTGAGAGGTTCCCGCGCGCCCGGCGCAAGGCCTCTTCTATCAGCTCGCGCTCGTGTTCCGCCAGCCTTTCGCGCAAGCCCGTCGCCGGCGCCGCGTCATCGGCCGCGGCGCTGGCCGCCATGTCCTCCGGCGCTTCGTCGGCGAAGACCACGTCATCAAGCACCGCGCCAGCCTGGCCATGCAGCAGCAGGCTGCGGCGGATCACGTTCTCCAGCTGGCGCACGTTGCCCGGCCAGGCGCAGGCCTGCAGGCGCGCCAGCGCCCTCGGCCCCAGGGCCGTCACCTGCGGGTTCAGGCTGCGCGCATCGCGGCGCACGAAGGCCCGGGCCAGCAGCTCGACGTCCGCGGGCCGTTCGCGCAGCGGCGGGATGCTCAGGCTACCGACCTCCAGCCGGTAGTAGAGGTCCTCGCGCAGGCGCCCCTCGGCGATCGCCTGGCACGGCGCCTGGTTGCTCGCGGCGATCAGGCGCACGTCCGCCTGCATCGGCCGCAGGCCGCCCAGCGGCAGGTAGCTGCCGTCCTGCAGCACGCGCAGCAGCTTGCTCTGCAGGGCCATGGGCATGGAGTTGATCTCGTCGAGGAACAGCGAGCCGCCTTCGGCCAGGGCGAACATGCCCTTGCGGTTCTCGGCGCCGGTGAAGGCGCCGCGGGTAGTGCCGAACAGGGTGCTTTCCAGCAGCGTCTCGGGGATGGCCGCGCAGTTCAGGGCGATCATCGGGCCGCCGCGCCGCGGGCTCAGGGCATGGGCCCGGCGGGCGAAGAGTTCCTTGCCGGTGCCGGTCTCGCCATGGATCAGCAGCGGCAGGTCGGTCGCGGCGAAGATGTCCAGGCGCTGCAGTTGCCGCAGCAGGCCGGGCGTGACGCTGAGGATCGACGGGCAGTCCGGCTCGTCGCCCGCGGCGGCGCCCTCCGCCACCACCTCGCCCACCTCCATCGCCCCGAGCAACTGGCCATCGCGCCCCTGCAGCGGGATCGCCCGGTGCCGGTACTGCAGCAGTTCGCCGCCGGCGCCGACATAGGCCTGCAGCGTATCGATGGATGGCCGCCCCTGCGCCAGGCAGCGCAGCAGGGTGCTCTGCTCGGCCGGCAGCCAGGGCGCGCTCTGCAGCACGTGCATGCCCAGCGCCTGCCGAGGGTCGAGACCGTCGAGCAGGCCACTGGCCCGGTTGTAGTAGACGAAGTGCCCCTGGGTATCGACCACCGTGACCGGTTGCCGCAACCCATCGAAGATCGGCGCCAGGCTGTCCACCAGCCAGCGCAGCGCGTCATTTCCCGCAGGAACCGTCGATTTGTCGACAACAGCCATGGCAGCCCAGCCTTTTATATCCGTCCGGATTTCGACAACTGTCCCAGTTTCGACGAAAGCGCGCGAGCCCGCACCGCTCCCGGTCAACGCCGGGCCAGTAAAACCGTCGCCGGCGCGCCGGCCCGCCTGGCGCATGCCTTGCAACGTGACGAGCATCCACCTGCAAGAGGAAACGCCATGTTCAAGCACATCATCGCCCGCACCCCGGCCAGCAGCCTGGTCGACGGCCTGACCTCCAGCCACCTCGGCAAGCCGGACTTCGCCAGGGCCCTGGAGCAGCACAACGCCTACATCCGCGCACTGCAGACCTGCGACCTGGACATCACCCTGCTGCCGCCGGACGAGCGCTTCCCCGACTCGGTGTTCGTCGAGGACCCGGTGCTCTGCACCTCGCGCTGCGCCATCATCACCCGCCCCGGCGCCGAGTCGCGGCGCGGCGAGACCGCGATCATCGAGCAGACCATCCAGCGCTTCTACCCGGGCAAGGTCGAGCGCATCGAGGCGCCCGGTACGGTAGAGGCCGGCGACATCATGATGGTCGGCGAGCACTTCTACATCGGCGAATCGGCGCGCACCAACGCCGAGGGCGCCCGGCAGATGATCGCCCTGCTCGAGAAGCACGGCTTCACCGGCTCGGTGGTGCGCCTGGAGAAGGTGCTGCACCTGAAGACCGGGCTGGCCTACCTGGAGCACGGCAACCTGCTGGCCGCCGGCGAGTTCATCAGCAAGCCGGAGTTCCAGCACCTGAACATCGTCGAGATCCCCGAGGAAGAGGCCTATGCGGCCAACTGCATCTGGGTCAACGAGCGGGTGATCATGCCCGCCGGCTACCCGCGGACGCGGCAGAAGATCGCCGACCTCGGCTACCGGGTGATCGAGGTCGACACCTCCGAGTACCGCAAGATCGACGGCGGCGTCAGCTGCATGTCCCTGCGCTTCTGATCGGCCGCCCTGCCGGCGGGCCCTGCGGCCCGTCGACGCCGGCGCGGGCCCCCTCCCCTTCGCCGGCGCTCACGCGTGGCGGCCCCACCGCCACGCCACCGGTTGCCGTCTCGGAGGCGCAAGATGTCGATTTCGGATAAAGGAAAGCTGGGCCTGCCGGCGCTGACCGCCCTGGTGGTGGGCGGCATCATCGGCAGCGGTATCTTCAGCCTGCCGCAGAACATGGCCGAAGGCGCCGGCGCCGGGGCCATCCTCATCGCCTGGGGCATCACCTTCGTCGGCATGCTGACGCTGACGCGGGTGTTCCAGTGGCTGTCGACCACCTGCCCGGAACTGGACGACGGCGTCTACGGCTACGCCCGCGAGGGTTTCGGCGAGTACCTGGGCTTCAACGCCGCCTGGGGCTACTGGATTTCCGCCTGGGTCGGCAACGCCGGCTACCTGGTGGTGCTGTTCAGCGCCCTGGGCTCGTTCGGCGCCCTGGCCTTCTTCGGCGACGGCACCACCTGGCCGGCGCTGCTCGGCGAGCTGGTGGTGCTCTGGCTGATGCACGCATTCGTCCTGCACGGGGTGCACAACGCGGCCATCACCAATGCCATCGTCACCCTGGCCAAGGTGGTGCCCATCGCCCTGTTCATCCTCTGCGTCGCCCTGGCGTTCCGCGTCGAGGTGTTCCGCCTGGACTTCTGGGGCAGCCCGGCGCTGGGCAGCATCACCCGCCAGGTGGAAACCACCATGCTGTACACCGTGTGGGTGTTCCTCGGCATCGAGAGCGCCACCGTCTACGCCAGCCACGCGCGGCGCGCGGCCGACGTCAGCCGGGCCACCCTGCTCGGTTTCGTCATCACCCTGCTGTTGCTGGTCTGCGTCTCGGTGCTGTCGCTGGGGGTGGTACCGCAGCACGAACTGGCGCAGATGAAGAACCCGTCGATGGCCCAGGTGATGGCGGCCGCCGTCGGGCCCTGGGGCGCCACGCTGATCAACATCGGGCTGATCGTCTCGGTGGGCGGCGCACTGCTGGCCTGGACCATGCTGGCGGTGGAGATGCTCTACCTGGCCGGCCGCGGCGAAGGGCACACTGCGCCGGCGCTGTTCGGCAGGACCAATGCGGTCGACACGCCCGCCCCGGCGCTCTGGCTGACCAGCACGCTGATCTCGGTACTGCTGCTGATCGCCTTCCTCAACGCCTCGGGCTACAACGCGCTGATCCAGCTGGCCACCTCGATGGCGCTGATCCCCTACCTGCTGTGCGCCGGCTTCTGTCTCAGGCGCGTGCTGCGCCAGCCCACCCCGGCGCTGCTGGCGATGGCGACGCTGGGCACCGTCTATGGCGTCTGGCTGCTCTACGCCGCCGGCCTGAAGTACCTGCTGCTGTCGATGATCCTCTACGCCCCGGGGCTGGGCTTCTTCGTCCGCGCCCGGCGCCAGCGCGGCCTGGCGGCCTTCGGCAACGCCGGCGAACGGGCGCTGGGCGCGCTGGTGCTGGCCCTGGCACTGGTGGCGCTGTGGATGGTCGGCAGCGGCCGGCTGGGGCTCTAGTGGTTGACGGTGTACGACAACATCATCGAGAGCTGGCACAGCGGCCGGCCGCTCTGCTCGTGCCAGGCGTTGAAGGCGGCCTGCACGGCGGCTAGGTCCTTCTGGCTGGTGGGCGCCTTGTCGATGACTTCCTGGACCTTGAGCGCGGCGACCACGTCGTCGGAGGGGATGAAGGTGTCCTTGCCGGCCATGCGCAGGAAGCGCGGCGCCGACAGCCCGCCCAACTGGTTGCCGCGCTTGGCCAGCAGCTTCCACAGGCCGACGATGTCGGTCACCGGCCAGTCCGCCAGCAGCTTGCCGAAGCTGCCATGCTCATGGGCGATGTCGAGGATCATCTGGGCGTTGCGCGGCACGCTCTTGAGCTTGCCCAGGTGGCGGATCAGGCGGGTGTCCTGCATCAGGTTCTCCAGGCGTTCGCCGCCCATGAGCACCACCTTGTGCGGGTCGAAGCCAAAGAACACTTCCTCGAAGGCCGGCCACTTGGCGTCCACCAGGCTGTGCTTGAGGCCGGCGCGGAAGATGCGCAGGCTGATCAGCGACAGGTAGCGGTCATCGCTCACCGCGGCCAGCTCGGCCGGGCTTTTCGGCTGCGGCAAGCGCGCCTCCAGCGCCGCCACCGAGCCAAAGCGGTTCAGGCAGTATTCGTACAACCATTGGTAGTCGCGCATCGCCCTTCCTTTATTACAGGTTCATCACGTCGACGAAGCGCGGCGTGGCGTTGTCGTCGATGCGCAGGCTGGCGAAGTCGAACAGGTTGCGGTCGGCCAGCTGCGAGGGCACCACATTCTGCAGGGCGCGGAACATGATTTCGGTGCGACCGGGGGTCTTGCGCTCCCACTCCAGCAGCATCTCCTTGACCACCTGGCGCTGCAGGTTCTCCTGCGAGCCGCAGAGGTTGCAGGGGATGATCGGGAATTCCTTGAGCACCGAGTAGGCCTCGATGTCCTTCTCGTTGCAGTAGGCCAGCGGGCGGATCACCACGTTGCGGCCGTCGTCGGACAGCAGCTTGGGCGGCATGGCCTTGAGGGTGCCGCCGTAGAACATGTTGAGGAAGAAGGTCTCGAGGATGTCGTCGCGGTGGTGCCCCAGCGCCATCTTTGTCGCGCCTATCTCGTCGGCGTAGGTATAGAGGGTGCCGCGGCGCAGGCGCGAGCACAGCGAGCAGGTGGTCTTGCCCTCCGGGATCTTCTCCTTCACCACCGAGTAGGTGTCCTTCTCGATGATGTGGTACTGCACGCCGATGGATTCCAGGTAGGCCGGCAGCACGTGCTCGGGGAAGCCGGGCTGCTTCTGGTCCATGTTCACCGCGACGATCTCGAACTGGATGGGCGCGACCTTCTGCAGGTACAGCAGGACGTCGAGCAGGGTGTAGCTGTCCTTGCCGCCGGACAGGCAGACCATGACCTTGTCGCCGTCCTCGATCATGTTGAAGTCGGCGATGGCCTCGCCGACCTGGCGGCGCAGGCGTTTCTGCAGTTTGTTCTGGTTGACCGAAAGGGTACTGGCCATGGTGCTGTGGAATCCGGGGGGAAGACGAAAAGCTGGTTATTTTACGCGCACCCCGCCTTCATCGGTAGCCTGATGCTAGGCTCATGCCCATGACTTGCGACCTCGACGCCCGCCTCGACCTCGCCGGGCAGTTGCTCGAACTGCTGCGCGAGGCCCCCGAAGGCCTCTCCGAATACCAGTTGATCCAACAACTGAAGGCGCGGCATTCCACCCATGTCCCGCACCTGCCGCTGCTGGACAAGCTGGTGCTGTTCCGCACCCACTTCCTGGTGTTCAACGCCCTCTACCGCCTGCGCGATGAGCTTTGCGCCGAAGAAGCCGGCTTCCTGCAGATCGGCCCGCTGCAGATCCGCCTGCTGCCCTGGCAGAGCGGCGCGCCCGGCCTGGTGGAAAGCGACCCGCTGCGCGCCTACTACCTGGACGAGAGCAACCTGCGCGACACCACCGAGCGCGACGTGGAGAAGCTGCTGGAGAGCTTCTGGACGCGCATGCAGGGCGATGGCGAGAAGGCCGCCGCGCTAGCGCTGTTCGAGCTGGAGGACGGCCCCGTGGACTACGCGCTGATCAAGCTGCGCTACCGCCAGTTGGTCAGCCAGCACCACCCGGACCGCGGCGGCAGCACCACGCGCCTGCAGTCGATCAACAAGGCGATGGAAATTCTCGAGCGCTATTACAGCCGCCCATGAAACTCCGATTTGCTCTAACCCCAGGCAGGACGCGGCCCTGGGGCCTTTCCTATACTGCGACACAAGGTCGCACGAGTCTGACGGGCACCGGAAGGCGCTGTCCACGCGTCCCCGGCGCGGCGCTGGGAGGCGGCCTGCATAATAACGAGGAGGTTGCCGAGATGATCCATCATGTGTGGGGGCTCTTCACCCATCCCGATCAGGAATGGCAGGAAATCCGCGGCGAAGAAGAAAGCATCAGCCACATGTACCTGACCCATGTGCTGATATTGGCTGCCATCCCGGTCATCTGCGCCTACATTGGCACCACCCAGGTGGGTTGGGTGCTGGGCAGCGCGGGACCGGTCAAGTTGACACCGGCGAGCGCGATCCAGCTCACCGTGCTCACCTACCTGGCGATGCTCGCCGGCGTCGCCGTCATGGGCGCCTTCATCCACTGGATGGCGCGTACCTACGACGCCACCCCGAGCATGACCCAGTGCATAGTGTTCGCCGCCTACACGGCGACCCCGCTGTTCATCGGCGGCGTGGCCGCGCTCTACCCGCACCTGTGGCTGGGCATGGTCATAGGCACCGCGGCGGTCTGCTACACGGTCTACCTGCTCTACGTCGGCATCCCGACCTTCATGAACATTCCCAAGGACGAAGGCTTCCTGTTCTCCAGCTCGGTGCTGGCGGTGGGCCTGGTGGTGCTGGTGGCGATGATCGCGCTGTCGGTGATCCTCTGGGGCAGCGGCGTGGGGCCGGAATACACCTGAGGTTTGGCTGGCGAATGCAGACCGGGCCCTGGGGGCCCGGTTTTCGTTTTTTGGGGTTTGGTTTCTGGCTTGGCCACAGAGTGCTGTCGAAGTCCGCCCCCTCTCCCTAACCCTCTCCCTGAAGGGAGAGGGGACCGTTGGGCAGAATCTGGTGTCATGGCGTCAGCCGGTCAGCCGGTCAGCCCGGCAGGTTCCGGCTGAAACCACCACTTCTCTCGGCACGGACTAGCCCCCTCTCCCTTCAGGGCGGGGCGCGCAGCCGAGGGCTGGGGAGAGGGCGCTCTTGAACCTGGCACCTACGCCGCCGGCAAACTCCGTTCGCGAGCAAGCTCGCTCCTACGCAGAGCAACCTGCCAGCCTTGCCTGAAACTCCACCCGGCTTGCCCGAACCTGCACGGCGGACGAGCGGCCTGCACAACGCCGCCGGCTCCGGCATAATCGGCAGCCGCCGGAGAAAATACTGTATGCCCGAACAGCTCAACGCCCGTGTCGAAGCCTGCTACCAGATGGCAGAAGGCTTCTTCCAGCGCCGCTTCCCGCGCCCGGAAGTGAGCTTCCGCCTGCGCGGGCAGAAGGCCGGGGTGGCGCACCTGGACGAGAACCTGCTGCGCTTCAACCCCCAGCTCTACCGCGAGAACCGCGAGCACTTCCTCAAGCAGACCGTGGCCCACGAGGTCGCCCACCTGATCGCCCACCAGATGTTCGGCCCGCGCATCCGCCCCCATGGCGAGGAATGGCAGGTGATCATGCGCGGCGTCTACGGCCTGCCGCCGGACCGCTGCCACACCTACGAGGTCAAGCGGCGCCGCGCCACGCGCTACATCTACCGCTGCCGCTGCGACGAGAACCCTGACTTCCCCTTCTCCGCCCAGCGCCACAACCTGGTGGCCCAGGGCCGCCGCTACTACTGCCGGCGCTGCCGCACCACCCTGGTGTTCACCGGCGAAGTGGTGCGCGAGTAAGCCCCTTCAGGCGATCACCTTGGCCGCCTTCAGCGCCGCCACCTGCTCGTCGCTGTAGCCCAGCTCGGCCAGCACCTCGGCGCTGTGCGCGCCCGCGGCCACGCCTATGTGCCTGGGCGCCGGCAAGCCGGCGGAGAAGCGGATCGGGCAGGCCATCTGCCGCTGGCTGCGGCCATCGCCGCGGGGCACCTCGGTGACCAGGCCGCGGGCCTGGATCTGCGGGTGCTCCACCGCCTCGGACAGCGGCAGCATGGGCTCCACGCAGGCGTCCACGGCGGCGAAACGCTCGCACCAGTCGGCGAAGTCGCGCTTCTCGAACTCGATGGCGATCTCGCGCTTGAGCACCTGCTGCTCCTCGGCCTTGGGCGACAGGCCGCGGGCGGCCAGTTCCGGGCGGCCGATGGCGGCGCAGAACTGCTGCATGAACTGCGGCTCCAGGCTGCCCACCGAGAACCAGCGGCCGTCGCGGGTGCGGTAGTAGTCGTAGAAACTGCCGCCGTTCAGCGCCTGGGTCTCCATGCCCGGCTCCACGCCGCAGGCCAAGTAGCCGGCGCCGGCCATGCCGTTCAGGCTGAAGGCACAGTCGGTCATGCTGACGTCCACCTGCTGGCCCTCGCCGGTCTGCTGGCGGTGGATCACCGCGGCCAGCAGGCCCATCACCCCGTGCAGCGAGCCGCCGGCCAGGTCCGCCAGTTGCACGCCCAGGGGCAGCGGGCCGGTATCGCGGCGGCCGGTGTAGCTGGCCACGCCGGCCAGGGCCAGGTAGTTGATGTCGTGCCCGGCGCGGTCGCGGTAGGGCCCGGTCTGGCCGTAGCCGGTGATGGAGACGTAGATCAGCTTCGGGTTGATGGCCTTGAGCGCCTCGTAGCCGACGCCCAGCTTGTCCATCACGCCGGGGCGGAACTGTTCCAGGACGATGTCGTACTCGCGCACCAGCTGCTTCACCACCTCCACCGCCTCGGGCCGCTTCAGGTCCAGGGCGATGCTGCGCTTGTTGCGGTTGAGGTAGGCGTGGCTGGCCGAGACACCTTCGTCGTGGGGCGGCAGCACGCGCACCAGGTCCATGCGCGTGGGCGATTCCACGCGCAGCACCTGCGCGCCCATGTCGGCCAGCAGCAGCGAGGCGAAGGGCCCCGGCAGCAGGGTGGAGAAGTCGAGGACTTTCAGCGAGGCGAGCGGGCCGTTCATGGGCACTCCTGTGTCGTGGTTCTGCAGCCGGGCCTCAGAGCTTCATGCCGCGGCTGATGATTTCCTTCATGATCTCCGAGGTGCCGGCGAAGATGCGCTGGATGCGCGCGTTGGCGTACATCCGGCAGATCGGGTACTCCCACATGTAACCCCAGCCGCCGTGCAGTTGCACGCCCTCGTCGACCACCTTGCCGAGCAGTTCGGTGGTGAACAGCTTGGCCTCGGCGGCCACCTCGGGGCTGAGCTTCTTCTGGTTGTGGTCCATCACGCAACGGTCGGTGAACACCTGGGCCACGTCCACCTGGGTGCGCATCTCGGCGAGCTTGAAGCGGGTGTTCTGGAAGTGCGCGATGGGGCGGTCGAAGGCCTTGCGCTCCTTCACGTAGTCGATGGTCGCCTGCAACGCCGCCTCGGCCCCGGCCACCGCGCCGCAGGCGTTGGTCAGGCGCTCCTGGGCGAGCATGTTCATCAGGTAGTAGAAGCCGCCCTTGGCGTCGCCCAGCAGGTTCTCCTTGGGCACCTTGACGTCGTTGAAGAACAGCTCGGCGGTGTCCTGGCTCTTCATGCCCAGCTTCTTCAGGTTGCGCCCGCGCTCGAAGCCGGGCATGCCGCGCTCCACCAGGAACAGGCCCATGGCGTGCTTGTTGTTGGGGTCGGTCTTGGCCGCGACTATCACTAGGTCGGCCAGCAGGCCGTTGGAGATGAACACCTTGGAGCCGTTGAGGACGTAGTGGTCGCCCTTGTCCACCGCGGTGGTGCGCATGCCGGCCAGGTCGGAGCCGGCGGAGGGCTCGGTCATGGCCACGGCGAGGATGGTTTCGCCGCGGATGATCCCGGGCAGGAAGCGCGCCTTCTGTTCGGCATTGCCGTACTCGGCGATGTAGGGCCCGCACAGCGCCGAGTGCAGCGGGATCATGAAGCCCGGCTCGTTTATCCGCGCCAGCTCCTCGCACATGATCTGCTCGTAGCGGAAGTCCTTCAGCCCGGCGCCACCGTACTCCTCGTCGGCCCAGGGCAGCAGGAAGCCCTGCTCGCCGGCCTTCAGCCAGACGCTGCGGTCGACCACCCCGGCCTCTTCCCAGGCCTCCTGGTGCGGCACCACCTCCTTGGCGAGAAAGGCGGCGAAGGCATCGCGGAACAGGTTGTGCTCGATCTCGAAGTGTATGCGCTGCATGGCGGCGAATCCTGGTCGTTGGAGGTGCCGGCAGGTTAGGTGCCAGCCCCGCCGCGCCTCAATGACGGCAGCGCTCAGCCTGGATTGACGCTTTCGTTCAAGCGGTGATCGACGCGTGGAGTTGAAGAGCATCGCGGACGAAGTCCGCTCCTACGGTTCCGGGGACGCACGGCCGTAGGGCGTATAACGCCTACGGCGTTATCCGCCGTTGACCTTCGCGCCAGTGTGCCACTGGCGAAAAAAAGCCCCGCCAGGTGGCGGGGCCCAAACCATAGGAGTGACGTCTTGCTTCAGCGCGCTGTTACCACAGCGGCATGGTGTAGCTGAGGATCAGGCGGTTCTCGTCCACGGAGTTGGAGGAGGCGCTGTTGCTGGCGAAGTCGCTGCGGGTGGTCGCGTTGCGCCACTTGATGCCGAAGCCCTTGAGCGCGCCTTCCTGGACGACGTAGGCGATGTCGGTGTCGCGCTCCCATTCCTTGCCATCGTCGCCGCTGGCGTTGAGCAGGTCGACGTTGTCGCCCTTCACGTAGCGGGTCATGAAGGTCAGGCCGGGGATGCCGAGGCCGGCGAAGTTGTAGTCGTAGCGGGCCTGCCAGGACTTCTCGTCCTTGTTGGCGAAGTCCAGCACCTGGATGTAGTTCACCAGGTAGGGGTCGGTGCCGTTGATGTAGGCGAAGCCGGTGTCGCCGCTCATCTTCTGGTAGCCGACGCCGAAGGCGTGGTAGCCCAGGTTGTAGGTGACCATGGCGTTGAACGCCTTGTTGTCGACGTTGCTGCCGCCGTCGTCGGTGGACTTGGCCCAGCGGATGTCGGACTTCAGCGACTGGCCTTCGGCGATCGGCAGGGTCCAGCCGACGGTCAGGTAGTGCTGCTTGTAGAAGTCGTCCAGCTGGCCGTAGTGGTAGCCGGTGCTGAAGTTCTTGGTCCAGTTGTAGGTGGCGCCGGCGTAGTCGAACTCGTTGGTGGTGGTGCCGCTGCGCACGGAGATGTTCTTCTTGCCGCCGGTGGTGACGGTCATTTCCTCGTAGTCGGAGGAGTCGCGGCGGTTGGTCTGGTTCAGGCGGCCGGCGTCGAAGTTCAGGCCGTCGAGCTGGGTGGAGTTGATCGCGCTGCCCACGAAGAGCTGCGGCAGCAGGCGGCTGTCGTTGGTGACCACGACCGGCAGCTTGGGCGTCAGGGTGCCCATCTTCAGGGTGTTCTTCTCGTAGCGCAGCTTGAGGGTGGCGCCACCCTTGCTGAAATCGTCCGGAGCGTCGCCATCGGCGGTCTTGGGCAGCAGGCCGGTGCCGGTGCGGTCCGGGCTGGAGTCCAGCTTCAGGCCCAGGGCGGCGATGCCGTCGACGCCCACGCCGATGGTGCCGTCGGTGTAGCCCGATTCGAACTTCAGGATGAAGCCCTGGCCCCACTCTTCGGCCTTGCTCTGCTGGGCGGGGGTGGAACTGCGGAAATCCCGGTTGAAGTAGAAGTTGCGCAGTTCAACGTTGGCCTTGCTGTCCGAAATGAAGTCGGCATGAGCGACTGCGGGTACGACAATGCTGGCGCCGAGCACGGCCTGCGCCAGCCCGCCCATGGCAAAACCGGCGTAGTTCTTACGGATCATCAGGATTCCCCTTATGGTGTTTTAAGCGTTGAACACGCTGAGCGCCTGGCATGCAGGGCGCGGCCCCCATGGTCTCGCGCAGCCGTTTGGCGGCTCTTCTGTGTTGCGGGGAATCTTGGCCGGGGGTTATTTCAGATCGGCGGCATAGATATAAACTTTTTGTTACAGCTGAACTTTTCCGAAAAACTCGACTACGCGGTCATCGGCTGACAGTAGCGACTGCCAGCAATGACTGACGCACCGGACGGGCGGCAGTATGCTGTCGCCTCCCTCTCCACCACCGCGTCCATCCCATGCAAGAACTGCAACCGCTGATCGAGCGCTACGGCCCCGCCCTGCTCTTCCTCAATGTGCTGCTGGAACAGCTGGGCCTGCCGATTCCGGCCTACCCGGCGCTGATCGTCGCCGGCGCCCTGGCGCTGCAGGGGCACGGGGCATCCCTCGGCGAGGCGCTGGCAGTGGCCACCCTGGCCTGCCTGATCGCCGACACCGCCTGGTACTTCGCCGGCCGCCGCTATGGCGGCTTCCTGCTGCGCAGCATCTGCAAGGTGTCGCTGTCGCGCGACAGCTGCATCCGCCAGAGCCAGAGCCTGTACCTGCGCATCGGCCCGCGCGCGCTGCTGATCAGCAAGTTCCTGCCCGGCGCCGGCGCGCTGTCCACCAGCCTGGCCGGCATGACCGGCACGCCGCTGCGCCGCTTCCTCGGCTACGACTTCGCCGGCTCGGCGCTGTGGGTGGGCTCGGCGCTGCTGCTGGGCGCCGTCTTCAGCGACACCGTCGACAGCCTGCTGGGCTGGCTGCACGACTACGCCAGCCGCGGCCTGCTGTTGCTCCTGGCGGCCTTCGCAGCGTTCATCGCCTGGCGCCTGTGGCAGCGCTACAGCCTGCTGCGGCGCACCGCGCGGGTTCCCCGGATCAGCGTGGAGGAGCTGCGCGAGCGCCTGGACCAGGGCGATACCCCACTGATCCTCGACGTGCGCGCCGAGGCCGGCGAGGACGGCATCCCCGGGGCCATCCCGATGGCCCTGGACAGCCCACTGGACGGGCTGGCCGACAGCCTGGGCCGGGCCGACGTGGTCATCTATTGCGCCTGCCCCAACGAACTCTCCGCGGCCATGCTCGCCGAGCGCCTGCGCAAGCTCGGCTACCCGCGCGCCCGGGCGCTGTCCGGCGGGCTGGAGGCGTGGCATGCGAGCCAGGCCCGGGCCGGAGTCGACGCGCTTTCGTAGCAGCGGGTTCATCCGCGATCAATGCGCGATGCAGGGCTATCGCGGACGAAGTCCGCTCCTACGGGAATGACATTCCGCCGCGGGCTCCGGCAGCCGTGGCGATGGGTATCGCTTCGCTCAACCCATCCTACGACGGTGTTTCTCCTGCGCCGCGCAGGATTCCATCCGCGATTGGACTCACCGGCCACGCCGGGTACCCTGGCGGCACGGCCAACGGCGGATAACCGCGAACGGTTATTCGCCCTACGTCATGGGCGGGCCTGGCGTAGGGCGCATAACGCCTACGGCGTTATCCGCCGAATCGCGGGCAGGGCCCGCTCCTACAGATTGATGGAAAGCGTCAGCGCCGCGAGTGATCCCGGCGCAGCTCGGCCAGCCGCGCGGCCAGCAGGTCCAGGCCGGCTTCGCGGTCTTCCGGCAGGCGGCGCAGGGTCGCCTGGGTCAGGCGCATCTGGCGGATGAAGCGCCGGCAGTGGCGACACAGCAGCAGGTGGCGGCGCACCGCCAGTTTCTCGCGCAGGCCGAGCTGGCTGTCCAGCAGGTCGCTGGAGAGGGCCACCAGTTCCTTGCAGGTCAGCATTGGCCGGTCTCCTCGAAATGCTCCAGGGTGGCGAACAGCTTCAGCCGCCCGCGGTGCAGCAGCACCCGGACATTGGAGAGGGAAAGCGCCAGCAGATTACAGATTTCCTGCAACTCCAGCCCCTGGCGCTCGCGCAGCAGGAGCACGCTGCGCTGCATGTCCGACAGGCTGAGCAGGGTCTTTTCCAGGCACTCGCGCAGTTCGTCCTCGGCCAGCAGGGCCTCGGGCGAGTCCGAATGCCAGGCCTGGGGCGCGGCGCTCCAGTGGCCGTCGGCGGCGAAGCGGCTGTCGTCGACGCTGCCGTGGGGCGCCGGCAGGTCGTCCAGCGACACTTCCCGGCGCACCTGGCGCAGCCTGCTCTTGGCGGTGTTGGCGGTGACGGTCAGCAGCCAGGTCTTGAGGCTGGAACGCCCCTGGAAGCCGTCCAGGTGGCGCACCACCGCGAGCCAGGCGTCCTGCACCACCTCGTCGGCCAGCGAGGGGCCGACGATGGCGCGGGCCACGGCGCGCATGGCGCCCTGGTAGGCCGCGACCATCTCGCGGAAGGCCGCGTCCTCGCCGGCGCGCAGGCGCGCCAGCAGTTCGCCGTCGGCTTCGCCCACCCGGTCAGCGCTTGCGCAGGATCACGCTGCCGATGGAGTAGCCGGCGCCGAAGGAGCTGAGCACGCCGATGGAACCGGCGGGCAGGTCCTCGTGGTACTTGTGCAGGGCGATCACCGAGCCGGCCGAGCTGGTGTTGGCGTAGGTGTCGAGGATCACCGGCGCCTCGTGGGCCTCGGCGTCGCGGCCGAGCAGCTTGCGGGTGATCAGCAGGTTCATGTTGAGGTTGGCCTGGTGCAGCCAGAAGCGCTTGACCTCGGTGACCGGGATGTCGTTCTGCGCCAGGTGCTCGCCGATCAGCTCGGCGACCATCGGGCAGACGTCCTTGAACACCTTGCGGCCTTCCTGGACGAACAGCTTGTCGCGCTGGCCGATGCCCTCTTCCGCGGCGCGGTTGAGGAAGCCGAAGTTGTTGCGGATGTTGTTGGAGAACTGCGTCAGCAGCTTGCTGCTGACGATGTCGAACTGCTGCTTGCCGGCGGCCTGGTCGGCGCGCTCGACGACCACGGCGGTGGCGGCGTCGCCGAAGATGAAGTGGCTGTCGCGGTCACGGAAGTTCAGGTGGCCGGTGCAGATTTCCGGGTTGACCATCAGGATGGCGCGGGCCTGGCCCAGTTGCACGGCGTTGGCCGCGGCCTGCAGGCCGAATGTGGCCGAGGAGCAGGCCACGTTCATGTCGAAGCCGAAGCCCTGGATGCCGAGGGCGGCCTGGACCTCGATGGCCACCGCCGGGTAGGCGCGCTGCAGGTTGGAGCAGGCGACGATGACCCCGTCGATGTCCTGCGCGGTGCGGCCGGCGCGGTGCAGCGCCTCCCTGGCGGCATGCACGGCCATCTCGCAGAGGATGCCCCAGTCGTCGTTGCTGCGCTCGGGGATGCGCGGGACCATGCGCTGCGGATCGAGGATGCCTTCCTTGTCGACCACGAAGCGGCTCTTGATGCCGGAGGCCTTCTCGATGAAGGCCGAGCTGGATTCGCTCAGCGCTTCCAGTTCGCCCTTGGCGATGGCTTCGGCGTGCTGGTCGTTGTACTGGCGGACGTAGGTATTGAAGGACTCCACCAGTTCATCGTTGGAGATGCTGAACGGCGGGGTATAGAGACCGGTTCCGCTGATCACGACTTTATGCACGGTCAATCCTCTTCTCAATCTGGCTGCCGGCCCCGGCAGCATGGTTAGGCATCGATGTGCCCGCCCGCGGGCCGGCACTGCAAAAAGGGGTTCGGCCCGCATGGGCCTGAGGGCACGGCCTGATGACCAGGCAGTGTGCCATCGAAGGTGGCGCGCTGGCATCTTCCACCGCCCAACGGCGACGGCGCTGCGCGGCGCTCGAATAACCGCCGATTATGCGGCAAATCGTCGGCAAATGCCGCTACCGCGGCGCAGTTTTCCAGCATACAGACCTTGTACCGGCCGGTGATTGAAATTCCCGAAAGCCGCTATAGACAGACGATCCAAGCGAGTTGGCGGAACCACCCTGCGCTCTTGCGCAAATGCCCTTGGGGCGAGTGCCCGCATGCCATCGGGCAGGTGCGCTGAACCCCGGCAGGAAAACCGCTGTCGAGGAAAGGGGCGCCCGCCGGCGCCCCTTTTCATTGGCAAGCACAGAGGTAGCGATGCTGGTTTCCCTTCAGGCGCTGCGGGCCCTGGCCGCCTGGCTGGTGGTGTTCCATCACTTCATGCAGGTGTTCTTCGATTTTCGCGCCGACAGCCTCGGCGGGCGCCTGCTGTCCACCCGCGGCCAGGTCGGGGTGGACATCTTCTTCGTCCTCAGCGGTTTCGTCATCCAGTTGTCCTGCGCCGGGCGCCAGGTGCCCGGCCTGACATTCCTGGCCCAGCGGCTGGCACGCATCGCCCCGGCCTACTGGCTGTACACCGCCATCACCGCGCTGATCCTCTACGCCTTCGGCAACCTGATGCCGGTCTACGGCGTGGCCCTGCCGCAGCTGCTGCTGTCGCTGCTCTTCCTGCCCAGCCAGAACCCCGGCGGCTTCGGCTTCTACCCGATACTGCCGGTGGGCTGGACGCTGAACTTCGAGATGCTCTTCTACCTGCTGTTCGCCCTCTCCTTCGCCGTGGGCGAACGCTGGCGCCCCTGGCTGGTGGGCGCGCTGCTGGCCCTGGTCAGCGGCGTGCTGGCGAAGGCGCCGTGGCTGAGCAACTTCTACCGCGACCCCATCGTCTGCGAATTCCTCTTCGGCCTGCTGCTGGCCGAACTCCACCGCCGCGGCCTGCTGCGCCTGCGCGCCTCGGTGGCGCTGCCGCTGGCGCTGGGCGCGGTGCTGGTGCTGCTGCACTTCCCCGCCGAGCATCCCTGGCGCCCGCTCACCTGGGGCCTGCCCAGCGCGGTGCTGGTGGCCGCCTGCGTGGCGCTGGAGCCGTGGTTCGCCGGCTGCCGCCCGCTCAAGGCGCTGGGCGACTGGAGCTATTCGGTGTACCTGGTCCACGTGATAGTGCTGTGGCTGGGCAGCTACTGGCTGCACCAGCGCCTGGGCCTGGGCCCGTACCAGACGCTGGCGCTGTGCCTGCCGGCGATCCTGTTGCTGGCCTGGCTGAGCTACGAATGGGTGGAGCTGCGCCTGGGCCGGCGCCTGAAGCGGGCCTGGGCGCCGCGCCCGGTGCCGGCCTAGCCGTCGCTGCAGACCAGGCGGTTGCGCCCCAGGGCCTTGCCGCGGTAGAGGCGGTGGTCGCAGCAGCGGTACAGGGCCTCGGCGTCGTCGCCGTCCTGCGGCCACTCGGCCAGGCCGAAGGTGGCCGACAGCGGGATGACATGGCCGCGATACAGCAGCGGGTTGGCCGCCAGGTCCGTGCGCAGGCGCTCCACCAGCGGCGTGGCGTCGAAGCCAACGGTGTTGCGCAGCAGCAGGGCGAACTCCTCGCCACCCAGGCGGCCGATCATGTCGCCGGCGCGCAGGTGCAGGCGCAGCCGGGCGCAGAGGTACTGCAGGGCCTTGTCGCCGGCGTCGTGGCCCCAGCGGTCGTTGACGTCCTTGAAGTGGTCCACGTCCAGCAGCACCAGCACCCAGCGCTGGTCGTTGCCGCGGGCCTCCTCCAGGCAACGCAGCACCGCGCGCTGGAAGGCCTCGCGGCTGGCCACGCCGGTCAGCGCGTCGCTCATCGCCAGGCGCCGCAGCAGTTGCTGGGCCTGGGCGCGGCGGGTTTCGTAGATGTGCACGAAGGCCATGATCAGCAGGCCGCAGAGGATGGCGTTGCTCAGGTCGATCATCCCCGGGGCGTCCAGGCGCATCGGGTGCTGGCGCAGGTAGAGCAGCGCGGCCACGCCGACGAAGGGCACCGAGAGCAGGAAGCCGCGCCACGCCCCCAGCAGCAGGTAGGCCATCACCGGCATCAGGTAGAGCCAGACGAAGGCCGTGGCCGAGGCCTGCGGCATGATGATGATGTAGACCAGGAAGCAGAAGGTGGGCAGCAGGTAGGCGTAGATCCACGGCGTCAGGTCGCGCACCCGCACCAGGCGCCAGGTGGCCCAGAGCAGCAGCAGGCAGACCAGCACCTCCAGGCCCGCCAGCAGGTAGTTGCCATTGAGGCACTGGAGCACCGAGAAGACGCCCAGGGTCAGTCCGGTGCAGAGGAAGATCAGGCGCATCAGCAGGCGCTGGTCGGCCAGGTCCAGTCCGCTGGTGCTGGCTGCCGGCTCCCCCGGCGCGTTGGCTTTTGCCTTGTCGTGCATGGCTACCTTTCCCTGGCCCCGCCCGGCATGGCGGAGCGCTGGACGAAACGACCGCCCATCCGCGTGGGTGGAGTCTAGCCAGTCCGCCCGCCCGGCATCACCGCCGGTCGTCGCCCGCCGGACGGTGCAACGGAGGCGCCCACCACCCCCACGGCGAATTCACGGCAGCTTCATCGCCGCTGCGCTAGCCTTCGAGGAACCCCAACCACGGAGGGCGCCCATGCGCGTACTGATCGCTTCGCTGTCCCTGCTGGCCCTGGCCGGCTGCTCGTCCTACCAGGCCAAGCAAACCGGCACGGTGCCCGCCGACCGCCTGCTGGGCTTCCAGCAGAGCGCCCAGGGCGGCGCCAAGGTCGAGATCGAGCGCGACCTGGGCTTCCTCGGTGGCGGCTGCATGGTCGCCTTCAAGATCGACCGCCAGTTGGCCGCGCGTATCGCCGTGGGCGAGACCGCCAGCTTCCAGCTGCCGCCCGGCCAGCACATCGTCGGCATCGGCGCCGACGAACAGGGCGAGGGCCTGTGCAGCAAGGGCCTGCTGCGCCGCGAACTGCTGGTGGACCTCGCCGCCGGCGAGACCGCGCAGTTCCGCATCCTCAGCGACGCCAACAAAGGCTTCGACATCCTCCCGGCCCAGCGTTGACGCCCGGGCGGGGCCACGGCCCCGCCCTTCCCCGCTTTACCCGTCGATACGTCGCACCAGGCGCGCCTGCAGCTGCTCCAGCTCGGCGGGGTCGGCCTTCTGCGCGGCGTGGATGCCCAGGCCCTGGCCGGCATAGCGCGGCACTATGTGCACGTGGATGTGGAACACCGTCTGCCCGGCCGGCGCGCCGTTGAACTGGGCCACCTGCACGCCGTCGGGGTTCAGCTCGTCGACGATCGCGCGGGTCAGGCGCTGCACCACGCCCATCACCTTGCACAGCGCGTCGGGGTCGACCTCGAGGATGTTGCGCGCGGCGCTGCGCTTGGGCACCACCAGCGCATGGCCGTGGGACTGCGGGAAGAGGTCGAGGAAGGCGAGCACGTCGTCGTCCTCGTACAGCTTGTAGCAGGGGGCGTCGCCGCGAATGATCTGGGCGAAGATGTTCTGCGGGTCGTAGGTGCCTTGCAGGCTCATGGCGCTGTCCTTGAGCGGTGGATCGGAGGCAGCACCATACCGGCTCGCGGCGCCGCTGGCACCTCCCCCCAGCAGGTTCGGCGGCGTATGCTGGGCGTTCGACTTTCAGACCGGAGTTCCCATGCCTTCGCTCGCCGACTTCCCGATCACCCGCAAATGGCCCGCCACCCGCCCCGACGTCCTGCAGCTGTACTCGCTGCCCACGCCCAACGGCGTGAAGGTGTCGATCATGCTGGAGGAAACCGGCCTGGCCTACGAGCCGCACCTGGTCAGCTTCGAGCGCAACGACCAGTTCAGCCCGGAATTCCTCTCGCTGAACCCGAACAACAAGATCCCCGCCATCCTCGACCCCAACGGCCCCGGCGGCCAGCCGCTGGCGCTGTTCGAGTCCGGCGCCATCCTCATCTACCTGGCCGACAAGACCGGCCAGCTGCTGCCCCAGGACCCAGCCCGGCGCTACGAGGCGATCCAGTGGCTGATGTTCCAGATGGGCGGCATCGGCCCGATGTTCGGCCAGCTCGGCTTCTTCAACAAGTTCGCCGGCCGCGAGATCGAGGACAAGCGGCCGCTGAATCGCTACGTGGAGGAGTCCCGGCGGCTGCTCGCGGTGCTGGACCAGCGCCTGGAAGGGCGCGACTGGGTGATGGGTCAGGAATACGGCATCGCCGACATCGCCATCTTCCCCTGGGTGCGCAACCTGGTGGGCTTCTACGAGGCCGGCGACCTGGTGCAGTTCGAGCGTTTCGGCAATGTGCAGCGGGTGCTGGAAGCCTTCCTGGCGCGGCCGGCCGTGCAGCGGGGGTTGGGGATTCCGGAGCGGGGTTGAGGTTGGGGTTGGGCCTGTAGGAGCGAGCTTGCTCGTGAACGATGGCAGCCGGGCGGGTCGGTGCGCATCCTCAAGAACGCCCTCTCCCTAACCCTCTCCCTGAAGGGAGAGGGGACCGTTCGGCGTACTCGGGTGTTTCGGCGTTAGCCGGCTTGTACCGAGCCTCCGGCTAACACCAAATCCTTTCTCGGCACGGACAAGCCCCCTCTCCCTTCAGGGAGAGGGCTGGGGAGAGGGGACGGACTTCGACACCGCTCCGGAGCCGAACCTGACACCATCGTTCGCGAGCAAGAACTAGGCGTCCCCCTCGCTCCTACGAAAAACCGCGTCAGGCCTCCACCTGGCTCCATTGCTTGGACAGGCGCTTGTCCGACACCGGCACCTTGGTCCCCAGTTGCTGGGCGAACAGCGACACGCGGTATTCCTCCAGCATCCAGCGGTACAGGGTCAGCTGCGGGTCGCGCTTGCCTTCCTGGGCGTGCTTGGCCTGGCGGGCCTTGTACTGGTCCCAGTAGCCGGCCATCTCGCCGCTCCACACGCGGTCGCGCTGGACCTGGCCGGCGACCTTGTCCAGGCGCTGTTCCACCGCCTTCAGGTAGCGCGGGTATTCCTTCAGCCATTCCAGCGGGGTGTCGCGGACGAAGCCGGGGTAGACCAGGTTGGCCAGTTGCCCCTTCACGTCGTTGAGCGGCACCGTCATGGCCAGGTCGACCTTGCCCTTGAAGCGCTTCTGCAGGCCGTGCCACAGCTTGAGGATTTCCAGCACCAGGCGGGCGATGCGCTCGGCGTGCTCGGTCCAGGCGCCGCGCTTCTTCTCCGCCAGCGAGGCCAGGGCCGCGCCGTCGCGGGGCAGGTTCGCCTCGCCTTCGAGGATGCAGTTGTCCAGGCTGGCCAGGAGGATGTCTTCCACCAGCGCCTCGACGCGGCCCAGCTCGCGGTACAGCAGGCCCATCTCGGTCTGCCCCGGCAGCTTGCCGCGGAGGAACTTGGCCGGCTCGGCGAGCTGCTGCAACAGCAGGCGCTGCAGGGCGCGGCGGTGCTGGTACTCGGCCTCGGCCTGGGTCGGGAAGCGGTTTTCCTTGACCGTGCCGCCCTCCTCCACCAGCGCCGGATAGACCGTCATCGACAGCCCGGCGACCTTCTGCTGGGCCTTCTCGGCCACCTCGGCGAAGCCCTTGGCTTCCACCGGTTTCTGCGGCTTGTCGGCCTGCGGGATGGCCAGGGCGGCCTGGCTGGCTTCGGCGAAGCGCGCGGTGAGTTCGGCGAGGTCGCGGCCTTCGCCGAGGAACTTGCCGCGGGCGTCCACCACCTCGATGTTCATCCGCAGGTGGCTTTCCACCTGGGTCTCGGCTTCGGCCCAGGCTTCCTCGGCCACGCGGCCGCCGGTCATGCGTTGTAGTTCGCGACCGAGGGCCTCGGGCAGCGCGCCTTCGGCGAAGACCATCTTGCCCAGCGCCGCGCGGACGAAGTCCGGCACCGGCACGAAGTTCTTGCGGATGGCCTTGGGCAGGTTGCGCACCAGCGCCACGCACTTGGCCTCCAGCAGGCCCGGCACCAACCATTCCAGGCGCTCGGCGGGCAGCTGCGGCAGCAGCGGCGCCGGCACCCGCAGGGTCACGCCGTCGCGCGGGTGGCCCGGCTCGAAGTGGTAGGTCAGCGGCAACTGCAGCTCACCCAGGCGCAGGCGGTCCGGGTAGAGGCCGGCGGTGACTTCGCTGGCGTCGCGGGCGAGCACGTCTTCCTCGCGCATGATCAGCAGGTCGGGCTGCTGCTTGTGCTCGCGCTCGTACCATTTCTCGAAGCTGGCGGTCTGGTAGATGTCCGCCGGCAGGCGCGCGTCGTAGTAGGCGAACAGGGTTTCTTCGTCGGCGAGGATGTCGCGGCGGCGCGCCTTGGCCTCCAGCTCGTCGAGCTTTTCCAGCAGTTGGCGGTTGGCCGAGAGGCACTTGGCGCGGCTGTTGATTTCGCCGCGCACCAGCGCCTCGCGGATGAACAGCTCGCGCGCCACCGGCGGGTCGATGGGGCCGTAGTGCACGGCGCGACGGCCGACGATGATCAGCCCGTAGAGGGTCACCTGCTCGTAGGCCACCACCTGGCCGCGCTTCTTCTCCCAGTGCGGTTCCAGGTGGTTCTTCTTCACCAGGTGGCCGGCCAGGGGTTCCAGCCAGTCCGGCTCGATCTTCGCCACCATGCGGGCGAACAGCTTGGTGGTCTCGACCAGTTCGGCGGCCATGATCCACTGCGGCTTCTTGCGCCCGATGACGCTGGAGGGGTGGATCCAGAAGCGCCGCTGGCGCGCGCCCAGGTAGTCGCCGTCCTCGGACTTCTGGCCGATCTGGCTGAGCAGGCCGGAGAGGATGGCCTTGTGCACCGCGCCATAGTCGATGTCGCGCTTGGGCTGCTCCCCTTCCTTGTAGGAGCGAGCTTGCTCGCGAACGCTCTTCGCGTCTTTGGCCGCCTGGGGTTTCGGAGCGTTGGGTTGTTCGCGAGCAAGCTCGCTCCTACGGGGAGCATCGCCCTTGCCGAAGGGGAGTTTGAGTTCGCGGCAGATCAGGGTGAGCTGGCGGTGCGCGTCTCTCCACTCGCGAAGACGCAAATAGTTGAGGAAGTTCTTCCGACACCAGCTGCGCAGGGCGTTGGAGCCCAGGGCCTGGCGCTGTTCCTCGAAGCCGCGCCAGAGGTTGATCAGCGCGGCGAAGTCCGAGTCCGGGTCCTTCCACTGCGCGTGGGCCTGGTCGGCGGCCTGCTGGCGTTCGATCGGGCGTTCGCGCGGGTCCTGCACGGAGAGCGCGCTGGCCACCGTCAGCACTTCGTTGAGGCTGCCCTGGTTGGCCGCTTCCAGCAGCATGCGGCCCAGCCGCGGGTCCACCGGCAGGCGCGCCAGTTGGCGGCCCAGCGGCGTCAGCTGGCCCTCGCGGTTCACCGCCGAGAGCTCCTGCAGCAGGGTGAAGCCGTCCTTGATCGCCTTGCCGTCCGGCGGCTCGATGAAGGGGAAGGCCTCGATGTCACCCAGGCGCAGGTGGAGCATCTGCAGGATCACCGCCGCCAGGTTGGTGCGCAGGATTTCCGGGTCGGTGAAGGCCGGCCGGCCGTTGAAGTCTTCCTCGCTGTACAGGCGCACGCAGATGCCCGGCTCGACCCGCCCGCAGCGGCCCTTGCGCTGGTTGGCGCTGGCCTGGGAGATGGCCTCGATGGGCAGGCGCTGGACCTTGGCGCGGTAGCTGTAGCGGCTGATGCGCGCGGTGCCGCTGTCGATCACGTAGCGGATGCCCGGCACCGTCAGCGAGGTCTCGGCGACGTTGGTGGCGAGCACGATCTTGCGCCCCGGCATGGGCGCGAAGATCTTCTGCTGCTCCGCCGGGGTCAGCCGCGCGTACAGCGGCAGCACCTCGGTATGGCGCAGGTTGGCCTTGCGCAGCATGTCGGCGGCATCGCGAATCTCACGCTCGCCGGGAAGGAACACCAGCACGTCGCCGGGGCGCTTGCCGATCTCGCGCTCGTGGGCGGCGATCTCGTCCAGCGCGCGGAGGATGCCTTCGTCCACCGAGAGGTCGTCGAACAGCGCTTCGCCGTCTTCGTCCACTTCCGCGGCCAGCGGCCGGTACCAGGTGTCCACCGGGTAGGTGCGCCCGGAGACCTCGACGATGGGCGCATCGCCGAAATGCCTGGAGAAGCGCTCCAGGTCGATGGTCGCCGAGGTGATGATCAGCTTGAGGTCGGGCCGGCGCGGCAGCAGGGTCTTGAGGAAGCCGAGCAGGAAGTCGATGTTCAGGCTGCGCTCGTGGGCCTCGTCGACGATGATGGTGTCGTAGCGCTCCAGGTAGCGGTCGTGCTGGGTCTCGGCCAGCAGGATGCCGTCGGTCATCAGCTTGACCAAGGTGCTGTCGTCGCTCTGGTCCTCGAAGCGCACCTGGTAGCCCACCAGCGAACCCAGCGGCGTGCCGATCTCCTCGGCCACCCGTGTGGCGACGCTGCGCGCAGCCAGGCGGCGCGGCTGGGTGTGGCCGATCAGGCCGTGGCTGCCGCGGCCCAGCTCCAGGCAGATCTTCGGCAGCTGGGTGGTCTTGCCCGAGCCGGTCTCGCCGGCGATCACCACCACCTGGCTCTTCTGCAGCGCGGCCTTGATCTCGTCGCGCTTGGCGGCGATGGGCAGGCTGTCGTCGTAGCGGATCGCCGGGACGCTGGCGCGGCGCGCCTCGACCTTGGCGCAGGAGGCCTGGAAGCGCTCGACCCACTGCGCCAGTTTGCCTTCGTCGGGGTGCTTGCGCAGTTCGTGGAACTGCCGGCGCAGGCGGTGGCGGTCGCGGATCAACGCCTGGTCGAGGCGTTGCAGGAGCTGGTCGGGGCTGGGCGTTACGTCGGTCATCGGCTGCGCTGGCGTTTCGGCGGAATGCGGCCGCGCGCCTGGCAGGCGGCCGCTCCGGAATGGGACAAATGCGGGGATTGTCGCAGACCAGCGGCCGGCGCCGCCATGCCCAATGCATGGCGGCGGCTTTTCAGGCGGGGGTCAGATGCGGAACTGGCCGACCAGTTGGCGCAGCCGCTCGCCCAGGCCGCTCAGCTCGCCGGCGGTGCGCGCGCCCTGCACGGAGTCCTCGGCCACCTGGTCCACGGCATCGGCGATCTGGTGCACGCTGCGGTTGATCTCCTCGGCCACCGCGGTCTGTTCCTCGGCGGCGCTGGCGATCTGCGCGTTCATCGAGTTGATGGTGCCGATCAGGTTGGCCATGGCGTCCAGCGACTGCCCGGCCTGGTCGGCCTGGCTGCGGGTGCGCCCGGCCATCTCGCTGGCGCGCTGCATGGCCTGCACGGAGCCGGCGGTGGTGGCCTGCAGGCGGTCGATCATCTGCTGGATCTCGCCAGTGCTCTGCTGGGTGCGGCTGGCCAGTGCGCGCACTTCGTCGGCGACCACCGCGAAACCGCGCCCGGCCTCGCCGGCGCGGGCCGCCTCGATGGCCGCGTTGAGCGCCAGCAGGTTGGTCTGCTCGGCGATGGAGCGGATCACTTCCAGCACGCCGACGATGCCGCGCACGTCCTGGCTGAGGGTGTCCAGGGCCTCGCTGCTGCTGCTCACCTCGCCGGCCAGGTCGTTGATCTGCGCCACGCACAGGTCCACCTCGCGCTTGGCCGCCTGGCCCTCGCGGTCGGTGTCGCGGGCGGCGTCGGCAGCGCGCTGGGCGCTGCGCGCCACTTCCTGGGCGGCGGCGGTCATCTCGTTGATCGCCGTGGCCACCTGGTCGGTCTCGCTGCGCTGGCCGGCCATCGCCTGCTCCGAGCGCTGCGCCTGCTGGGCGACGTTGCCGACCAGGCCGGACAGTTGCCCGGTGGTGCCGGCCACCTGCTGCACCAGGTTGTGGATCTTCTCGACGAAGCGGTTGAACGACTGCGCCAGTTCGCCCAGTTCGTCACGGCTTTCCACCGGCAGGCGGTGGGTCAGGTTGCCATCGCCGGCGGCCATGTCGTCGAGGTTGGCCTTGATCCGCAGCAGCGGGCGGACGATGGCGTTGCCGGTGGGCACCGCCACCAGGCCGATGACCACCAGCAGCGCCAGCGCCGAGCCGATCATCAGCAGCAGCAGGTCGTTGATATGGTCGTGCAACTGTTCGCGGGCCTTCTGCACGTCCTCCTCGATGTCGTCCAGGTTCAGCGAGGTGCCGAACACCAGGTTCCACTTCGGCAGGTACTGGGCGTAGCCGATCTTCGGCACGATGGCGCTGTTGCCCGGGCGGGTGAAGCTGTAGTGCACGTAGTGGCTGTCGTCCTGGCCGGCGCGCACCAGCTCGCGGATGGCATAGACGCCATTGGGGTCGCGGAAGCTGCTGAAGTCTTCGCCGATACGTTCTTCGGTGGTGCCCTGGAAGACGCGCACCGAGCGGGTGTCATAACCCCAGAAGTAGCCACCGTTGCCGTAGGTGAGGCGCTTGAGCAGCGCTACCCCGGCCTGGCGCGCCGCGGCGTCGCCCTCGGCCGCGGCCTGGTACTGCGGGCCGACCGCCGCCAGGGCGACGTCGACGAACTGCTTGAGCTGGACTTGGCGGTCCTCGATCAGGCTCTGGCGGATCTGTTCCTCCTGTTGCGTGGACAGCCGCTTCAGCGCCACCAGGGTCACGGCGCAGAGCACCAGGGTGAGGAGCAGGATGGGAATCAGCGCCAGGCTCAGGACCTTGGCGCGCAGGCGCAGGGAGGGAATCACGGGGGCGGCCTCCGTAGGCAGGGACGACGGCATCAAAAAACCCGCCGTGTGGCGGGTTTCTTGTTATCGGCTCAGGCCCTGGCCTTCTTTAGCTCTTCGTCACGCAATTCGCGGCGGAGGATCTTGCCGACGTTGGTGGTCGGCAGGCTCTCGCGGAATTCCACGAACTTCGGACGCTTGTAGCCGGTCAGGTTGTCGTGCATGTGCTTGACCACCTGCTCCTTGGTCAGGGTCACGCCCGGGCGCGGCACCACGAACACCTTGATCACCTCGCCGGAACGCTCGTCCGGCACGCCGATGGCGGCGCACTGCAGCACGCCGGGGAGGGTCGCCAGCACGTCTTCCAGCTCGTTGGGGTACACGTTGAAGCCGCTGACCAGGATCATGTCCTTCTTGCGGTCGACGATGCGCATGTAGCCGTCTTCCTGGATGATCGCCACGTCGCCGGTGCGCAGCCAGCCGTCCGCGTCGAGGATCTCGTCGGTGGCCTCCTGGCGCTGCCAGTAGCCCTTCATCACCTGCGGGCCCTTCACGCACAGCTCGCCGCGCTCGCCCAGGGGCAGCTCGTTGCCGGCGTCGTCGATGACCTTGCACAGGGTCGAGGGCACCGGGATGCCGATGGTGCCGATCTGGATCTTCTGGAACGGGTTCACCGACACCACCGGGCTGGTCTCGGTCATGCCGTAGCCTTCGCAGATGGCGCAGCCGGTGACTTCCTTCCAGCGCTCGGCCGCGGCCTGTTGCAGGGCCATGCCGCCGGAGAGGGTCAGCTTCAGGCTGGAGAAGTCCAGCTTGCGGAACGCCTCGTTGTTGCACAGGCCGACGAACAGGGTGTTCAGGCCGACGAAGCCGGTGAACTTCCAGGCCGAGAGCTCCTTGGAGAAGGCGTTCAGGTCGCGCGGGTTGGTCACCAGGACGTTGTGGTTGCCGGTGAGCATCATCGCCATGCAATGGAAGGTGAAGGCGTAGATGTGGTACAGCGGCAGCGGCGCGATGAGGATCTCGCAACCCTCCTGCAGGTTCGAAGCCATCAGCTCCTTGCACTGCATCATGTTGGCCACCAGGTTGCGGTGGGTCAGCATGGCGCCCTTGGCCACCCCGGTGGTGCCGCCGGTGTACTGCAGCACGGCCACGTCGTCGGCCTTGGGCGACGCCTCGCGCACGCTCTTGCCGCGGCCCTTGGCCAGGGCGTCGTTGAGCTTGACGGCGTTGCCGATGTGGTAGGCCGGGACCATCTTCTTGACGTACCTGACCACCGCGTTGACCAGCAGGCGCTTGAGCGGCGGCAGCAGGTCGGCGACCTCGGTGATGAGCACGTGGCGGATGCCGGTGCGCGGCAGCACTTCCTCGGCCAGGTGGGCCATGTTGGCCAGGCACACCAGCGCCTTGGCGCCGGAATCGTTGAACTGGTGCTCCATCTCCCGCGCGGTGTACAGCGGGTTGGTGTTGACCACGATGAGGCCGGCGCGCATGGCGCCGAACACCACGATGGGGTACTGCAGGACGTTGGGCAGTTGCACCGCGATGCGGTCGCCCGGTTGCAGGTCGGTGTTGTTCTGCAGGTAGGCGGCGAAGTCACCGGAAAGCTGGTACAGCTCGCCGTAGGTCAGGGTCTTGCCAAGGTTGCTGAAGGCAGGCTTGTTGGCAAAGCGTTGGCAGGACTCCTTGAGTACCGCGAGGATGTTCGGGTACTGGTCGGCATTGATCTCGGCAGCGATACCTGCTGGATATTTGTCCTTCCAGAAATTGTCGATCATGGAAGCCCACTCCGTAAGCAACAGCTGATACACCGCTATGCGGCTGTTTGTTGTGATTTTGACGCCTGCCGGCCCTTTCGGGGAAGCGAAGGCGCGCCGAGATTATCAGCTTTGCCGGGGAGCGACCAGCACAAAGACCGGTCAGCCGGTAAAAAAATGACCGAAAGCAATGCTTTCGGTCACGTTTTATGACAGTCGTCGGAAAGCCCCGGAACAGGGCCTTCGACGTCGGTTTCAGGCGCTCTCGCGCAGCTCGCGGCGGAGGATCTTGCCCACCGGGGTCATCGGCAGGGCCTCCTTGAGGACGATCTGCTTGGGTACCTTGTAGCCGGTGAAGTTTTCCTTGCAGTAGGCCTTCAGCTCTTCCACCGTCAGCCCCGGCTCACGGGCCACGACGAAGAGTTTGACGGCCTCGCCGGAACGTTCGTCCGGCACCCCGACCGCGGCGCAGTTGGCCACCTTCGGGTGGGCCATGACCACGTCCTCGATCTCGTTGGGGTAGACGTTGAAGCCGGAGACGATGATCAGGTCCTTCTTGCGGTCGACGATGCGCACGAAACCGTCCGCGTCTATCACCGCGATGTCGCCGGTGCGCAGCCAGCCCTCGGCGTCCAGCACCTCGGCGGTGGCTTCCGGGCGCTGCCAGTAGCCCTTCATCACCTGCGGGCCCTTCACGCACAGCTCGCCACGCTCGCCCAGGGGCTGCTCGTTGCCCTCGTCGTCGATCACCTTGAGCGCGGTGCCCACCACCGGGATGCCCACGGTGCCCAGGCGCGCCAGCTCGCCGTAGGGGTTGGTGCTGACCACCGGCGAGGTCTCGGTGAGGCCGTAGCCCTCGACCACGGTGCAGCCGGTGGCGGCCTTCCAGCGCTCGGCGGTGGCCGAGACCAGCGCGGTGCCGCCGGAGTTGGTGACCTTGAGGTTGGAGAAGTCCAGGTCCTTGAACTCCGGGTGCTCCATCAGCGCCACGAACAGGGTGTTCAGCCCCAGCAGCGAGGAGAAGCGCCACTTCTTCAGCTCCTTGATGAAGCCGGGGATGTCGCGCGGGTTGCTGATGAGCACGTTGTGGTTGCCGTTGTGCATCATGCACATGCAATTCGCGGTGAAGGCATAGATGTGGTACAGCGGCAGCGGCGCGATCATCACCTCGCCGCCCTCGTTCATCAGCGGGCGACCGTCGGGGCCGTGCTGCGACAGGCAGGCGTCCACCTGCAGCATGTTCGCCACCAGGTTGCCGTGGCTGAGCATGGCGCCCTTGGCCACGCCGGTGGTGCCGCCGGTGTACTGCAGCACGGCGATGTCCTCCAGGCCGACCTTGACCGGCTGCAGGGCGTGGCCGCGGCCCTGCTGCAGCACCTCCCTGAAGGGCACCGCCTGGGGCAGCTGGTAGTCCGGCACCATCTTCTTCACGTGCTTGACCACGGCATTGACCAGCAGGCCCTTGAGCGCCGGCTGCAGGTCGCCCATCTGCGCCTCGATCAGGTACTCGATGCCGGTGTCCGGCAGCACCTCCTGCACCAGCTTGCCGAACAGGTTGACGTAGACCAGCGCCCGCGCCCCCGAGTCCTTGAACTGGTGGCGCATCTCGCGGGCGGTGTACAGCGGGTTGGTGTTGACCACCACCAGGCCGGCGCGCAGGGCGCCGAACACGGCGATGGGGTATTGCAGGACATTGGGCATCTGCACGGCGATGCGCTCGCCGGGCTTGAGGTCGGTATTGCGCTGCAGGTAGGCGGCGAAGGCGGCGGACAGGCGGTCCAGCTCGGCGTAGGTGAGGGTCACGCCCATGTTGCTGAACACCGGGCGGTCGGCGAAGCGCTTGCAGGAGCGCTCGAACACTTCCACCACCGACTTGTAGGCGCCCAGGTCGAGCTGGCTGGGCACACCGGCGGGACGTTTGTCGTTCCAGAATTCCGCTTGCATTGGCTGTTGTCCTCTTTATTACCTGCAAGGCTGTTCCCGGCCGGCTCCCTCGGGCTTCCGGCGCTGGGGCATCCGTCGCAAAGTAGCAGTTGCCCGGAGGAGCGCAAATAGTTCGGGCCTTCCCATTTATTTCGTGAATCTCGCCCCACCGCGGGCGGGATTCACTGCGCATTGCCGGCCGCTGCTAGAATGCCGCCACCCCGAGCCGGCACAAGGATTGCCCATGCCGTACGCCGCCTACTGGCTGACCGCCAGCGACCAGACCCCGCTGTACACCCACCATTGGGCCGCCGACGCACCGAGGGGCGTGGTGATGCTCTCCCACGGCATGGCCGAGCACGCCGGGCGCTACGCCCGCCTGGGCGAGGCGCTGAACGCCGCCGGCTGGGCGCTGTTCGCCATCGACCAGCGCGGCCACGGCCGCACCGCCGAGCACGGCGACCTGGGCCACTACGCCGACCAGGGCGGCTGGGGCAAGGTGGTGGGCGACCTGCTCACCCTCAACCGCCACGTGCGCGAGCAGCACCCCGGCCTGCCGGTGGTCCTGCTCGGCCACAGCATGGGCAGCTACATCGGTACCGCCTACCTGCTGCAGCACAGCGCCACGCTGCAAGGCGCGGTGCTCTCCGGCTCCAACTACCAGCCGGTGGCGCTGTACCGCAGCGCGCGCCTGGTGGCCCGCTTCGAGCGCTGGCGCCAGGGCCCGCTGGGGCGCAGCGCACTGATCGAGTTCCTCTCCTTCGGCTCCTTCAACAAGGCCTTCAAGCCCAACCGCACGGAATTCGACTGGCTCAGCCGCGATACCCGCGAGGTGGACAAGTACATCAGCGACCCGCTGTGCGGCTTCCGCTGCAGCAACCAGCTGTGGATCGACCTGCTCGGCGGCCTGGAAGACATCACCCCGGTGCCGCACCTGGCGCGCATCGCCCCGGCCCTGCCGCTGCTGATCATCGGCGGCGAGCGCGACCCGGTCAGCCAGGGCAAGCGCCTGCGCGACCTGGCCCGGGCGATGACCCGCGCCGGGGTTCGCGACGTCCAAACGCAGATCTACCCCGAGGCCCGCCACGAGTTGTTCAACGAGACCAACCGCGACGAGGTCACCCGCAACCTGATCGCCTGGCTGGACGGAGTCCTTTCCGCAGGCCAAGGCGCGAACCACGAGGAAAAGCCATGACCCAGGTGCAGAACGTTCCCTACGCCGAGCTCGAAGTCGGGCAGAAAGCCAGCTTCCAGCGCCCGGTCGGCGAGCGCGACATCCAGCTCTTCGCCGAAGTCTCCGGCGACCGCAACCCGGTCCACCTGGATGCCGACTACGCCGCCACCACCCTGTTCAAGGAGCGCATCGCCCACGGCATGCTCAGCGGCGCGCTGATCAGCGCGGCGATCGCCACCACCCTGCCCGGCCCGGGCACCATCTACCTGGGCCAGAGCCTGCGCTTCACCCGCCCGGTGAAGATCGGCGACGTGCTCGACGTGGAGCTGGAAGTGCTGGAGAAACTGCCGAAGAACCGCGTGCGCATCGGCACCCGCGTGCTCAACCAGAACGGCGAGGCGGTGGTGGAAGGCGAAGCCGAGGTGCTGGCGCCGAAGCAGAAGCTGGACATCGAACTGCCGGCGCTGCCGCCGATCACCATCGGCTGATTACATTTCCGCCGACGGATAATCGCGGACGGAGTCTGCTCCTACGTCCGTGCTCGACCGTAGGGCGAATAACCGTTCGCGGTTATCCGCCACCGGCCGGAACGCCGGTGCCCGACGACGGCGGCGGATAACGCCGTAGGCGTTATGCGCCCTACGGGTTGGAAAGAGGCGGCGCAGCCTGCAAGACAGTTGCTCCTACGCCCGTGCTTCCCTGAAACCGTAGGAGCGGACTCCATCCGCGATGAAAAATCGCAGGCAAAAAAAACGGGCGACCGAAGTCGCCCCAAGTGCCTTGCGTGCTCTGTGATCGGGAAGGAAATCAGCCCTTCTTGTGGCTGTCCTTCCAGATGAAATATCCGACTCCACCGCAGAACAGGACCATCAGACCAACGGTGACAATGCCGGCGAGAACCACTTCGTCGATGAACATGATGCTGGCCTCCTGGATCCCTGTGCGTTTTGAAGATGGGCTCAGGTTAGCGTCGGCCGGGGGCGCGATATTGACCTGGATCAATGGCCGCAAAGCCCCGGTTCACGGGGCTTCGGATAACTGATCCAGATCAAGTTCGGGGAGGGTTGGGCTGCGGTGCATGGCCGCGCGGGGCGGCTTTGGAAGGGGAAATCCGGGCAGGCGGGACGGGCTCAGCGCTTCTTCGGCTTGCCCTTGCCCTTCTTGCGGGCCTTGCCCAGCGGCAGGGCCTGTTCGAAGGCCTTGCGCACTTCCTGCAGGCGTTTCTCGTGGACGTCATGGATGCGCTTGTCGCGCTCGGCGTTGAAGTCGATCAGCTTGTCGTCGTTGCTCATGATCAGGCATGCACCAGGCGGAAAGTCAGGTTCAGGCGGGGGGCGACCGGGCGCTGCGTCTTGGCCACCTGATGCTGCCAATAATGCTGCGTTGCGCCGGACATGACCAGCAGGCTGCCGGAATCCAGCGCCAGGGAATGCTCGATGGCCGTTTGGCCCTTGCGGCGCAGGTCGAAGCGCCGCGTGCCGCCGAGGTTCAGCGAGGCCACCAGGGGGTTGCGGCCGAGCTCCGGTTCGTCGTCGCTGTGCCAGCCCATGGAATCCCGGCCGTCGCGGTAATAGTTGAGCAGCACGCCGTTCAGGCGCTGGCCGACCTCGGCCTGCACCCGCGCGCGGATTTCCGCCAGCAGCGGCGTCCAAGACAGTGGTCGGTGGACCAGGCCGGAGTAGCGGTAGCTGGCCTCGGCGTCGCCGTACCAGGCCACCAGGCGCGGCACCGGGTAGTCGCGGCCGTGCAGGTGCACGCGGGGCTGCTCCCAGGGTGTGTTCTCCACCAGTTCGGCGAGCCAGGCCGCGGCGCAGGGCGGGTCGCACCAGTGCGGGATCAGGCGCAGCTCGGCGTGTTCGAGGTGGATGGGCGCGTCGGCGAACAGCATGGCGGTAACGGGAGCAGGTCGAGAAGCACAGCTTACTACGCCGCTCAGACCTCGATGTCGATCCAGATGCCCTTGCGCGGCGCCTCGCCCAGGCCTTCGTCGACCGCCTCGGCGGCGTCCGCACCCTCGCCTTCCGCGGCCTCGCCCTGCGCCTGCCGCCGGCGGCGCCGCTGCCGCTGCGAGTATTCCTCCTGCGGCGTCATCTCCGCCGGGTGGCGCTCCAGGCCCACGGCGGCATCGTCGGCGGCCGGGGCCACCGGCGCCACCGGGGCGACGTCCGGGCGCGAGCGCGCCGGGTCCTGCTGCGCGGTGACCGGCAGCACGTCGCTGGGGATCGGCGGGATCATGGCTGTCGCTGGCTCCTCGCGGGCTTCAGGTTGTCGGCTGGCGGCGGCAGGCGCCGGCGCCCTCGCTACACTTCACGGAACAATCCGCATCCACCCCGGCCTGGCCGGCAGCGCGGGGCTGGCGCAGGCCCGTCGCCCCGGCGGCGACTCCACCCGGCCGCCGGGGGCGAACGGGCGTCGCTGAAAGCCGCGTGTTCCGTTACCATAGCCGGCTTTTTGCGGGAGGTGTCCATGGCGCAGTATCAACCGGGTCAACGCTGGATCAGCGACAGTGAAGCAGAATTGGGGCTGGGAACCATCCTGGCGCTCGACGGACGGCTGCTCACCGTGCTCTATCCGGCCACCGGGGATACCCGCCAGTACGCCGAGCGCAACGCCCCGCTGACCCGCGTGCGCTTCGCCCCGGGCGACGAGGTGACGCATTTCGAAGGCTGGAAGATGACCGTCCGCGAGGTCGAGGAGGTCGACGGCCTGCTGGTCTACCACGGCATCAACTCGCACAACGACGCCAAGGTCCTGCCGGAAACCCAGCTGTCCAACTTCATCCAGTTCCGCCTGGCCAGCGACCGCCTGTTCGCCGGGCAGATCGACCCCATGCCCTGGTTCGCCCTGCGCTACCACACCCTGGAGCACCGCACCCGCCTGCTGCAATCCTCGCTCTGGGGCCTGGGCGGCGCCCGCGCCCAGCCCATCGCGCACCAGCTGCACATCGCCCGCGAAGTCGCCGACCGCATCGCCCCGCGCGTACTGCTGGCCGACGAAGTGGGCCTGGGCAAGACCATCGAGGCCGGCCTGGTGATCCACCGCCAGCTGCTCTCCGGCCGCGCCAGCCGCGTGCTCATCCTGGTGCCGGAGAACCTGCAGCACCAGTGGCTGGTGGAAATGCGCCGGCGCTTCAACCTGGAAGTGGCGCTGTTCGACCGCGAGCGCTTCGCCGAGAGCGACGCCAGCAACCCCTTCGAGGACAGCCAACTGGCCCTGGTGGCCCTGGAGTGGATCAAGCGCGACGAGCGCGCCCAGGACGCCCTGTGCGCCGCCGGCTGGGACCTGCTGGTGGTCGACGAGGCCCACCACCTGGTCTGGCACCCCGAGCAGGCCAGCCCCGAGTACCAGCTGGTGGAAACCCTGGCGCAGATCATCCCCGGCGTGCTGCTGCTCACCGCCACCCCGGAACAGCTCGGCCTGGACAGCCACTTCGCGCGCCTGCGCCTGCTCGACCCGGACCGCTTCCATGACCTGGAGGCCTTCCGCCAGGAAAGCAGCCAGTACCGCCCGGTGGCCGAGGCGGTGCAGGAACTGATCGACCACGGGCGCCTGTCGCCCACTGCCCGCGAGGCCATCCACGGCTTCCTCGGCGACGCCGGCAGCGACCTGCTCGGCGCGGTCGAAGGCGGTGACGAAGAGGCCCGCGCACGCCTGGTCCGCGAGCTGCTCGACCGCCACGGCACCGGCCGCGTGCTGTTCCGCAACACCCGCGCCGCGGTGCTCGGCTTCCCCGAGCGCCGGCTGCACCCCTACGCCCTGCCGAACCCGGTGGAGTACATGGAGCTGCCGATCGGCGAGCACCCGGACCTGTACCCGGAGGTGAGCTTCCAGGCGCAGCTCGATGACAGCACCGACGAGAACGCCCGCTGGTGGCGCTTCGACCCGCGCGTGGAATGGCTGATCGACACCCTGAAGATGCTCAAGCAGTTCAAGGTGCTGGTGATCTGCGCCCACGCCGAGACCGCGCTGGACCTGGAAGACGCCCTGCGCCTGCGCTCGGGCATCCCGGCCACGGTGTTCCACGAGGGCATGAGCATCCTCGAGCGCGACCGCGCGGCGGCCTACTTCGCCGACGAGGAATTCGGCGCCCAGGTGCTGATCTGCTCGGAGATCGGCAGCGAAGGCCGCAACTTCCAGTTCGCCCACCACCTGGTGCTGTTCGACCTGCCGGCCCACCCGGACCAGCTGGAACAGCGCATCGGCCGCCTCGACCGGATCGGCCAGCAGCACACCATCCAGCTGCACGTGCCGCACCTGGAAGGCAGCCCGCAGGAACGCCTGTTCCAGTGGTACCACCAGGCGCTCAACGCCTTCCTGGCCACCTGCCCCACCGGCAACGCCCTGCAGCACCGCTTCGGCCCACGCCTGGTGGAGCTGCTGGACGGCGGCGACGACGAAGCCTTCGCCGCCCTGCTCGAAGAAGGCCAGGCCGCGCGCCTGGCCCTGGAGGCGGAGATGCACAGCGGCCGCGACCGCCTGCTGGAGCTGAACTCCGGCGGTGCCGGCGAGGGCGAGGCGCTGGTGGAGGCCATCGAGGAGCAGGACGACGAATTCGCCCTGCCGATCTACATGGAGAAGCTGTTCGACACCTACGGCATCGACAGCGAGGACCACTCCGAGAACGCGCTGATCCTCAAGCCCAGCGAGAAGATGCTCGACGCCAGCTTCCCCCTGGGCGACGACGAGGGCGTGACCGTCACCTACGACCGCGCCCAGGCCCTGGTCCGCGAGGACATGCAGTTCCTCACCTGGGAACACCCCATGGTCCAGGGCGGCATGGACCTGGTGCTGTCCGGCTCGCTGGGCAACACCTCGGTGGCGATCATCAAGAACAAGGCGCTCAAGCCCGGTACCGTGCTGCTGGAGATGCTCTTCGTCAGCGAGGCGGTGGCCCCGCGCAAGCTGCAGCTGGGCCGCTTCCTGCCGCCGGTGGCGCTGCGCTGCCTGCTCGACGCCAACGGCAACGACCTGGCCGCCCGGGTGTCCTTCGAGACGCTGCACGAGCAGTTGGAAAGCGTACCGCGCGCCAGCGCCAACAAGTTCGTCCAGGCCCAGCGCGACGTGCTGGCCAAGCAGTTCTCCGCCGGCGAGGCCAAGGTCGCCCCGCGCCACGCCGAACGCGTGGAGAAGGCCCGCCAGCAACTGGTGGCGAGCCTCGACGAGGAACTGGCGCGCCTGACCGCGCTCAAGCAGGTCAACCCCAGCGTGCGCGACAGCGAGCTGGAAGCCCTGCGCACCCAGCGCGACGAGAGCCTGGCCCTGCTGGACAAGGCCTCGCTGCGCCTGGAGGCGATCCGCGTGTTGGTCGCCGGCTGATCCGCGCCACGCCGAAAAGGCCGCCCCGGGAAACCGCGGCGGCCTTTTTCATGCCCGCCCAATTGGCGTCACCCCGTAGGAGCGGACC
The DNA here is from genome assembly GCF_036231725.1 of Pseudomonas sp. JH-2. Taxonomy (NCBI): domain Bacteria; kingdom Pseudomonadati; phylum Pseudomonadota; class Gammaproteobacteria; order Pseudomonadales; family Pseudomonadaceae; genus Pseudomonas; species Pseudomonas sp. JH-2. The sequence goes on from NZ_JAZAQP010000006.1 coordinate 204,356, forward strand.
TTGTCCGCGATAGCCGGACGATCCGGCGCGATTCGCGGATGAGATCCGCTCCTACGCTGCCCCACTCACGCCATTCCCATGTAGGAGCGCGCCCTGCGCGCGAAATCGCGGGCAGGGCCCGCTCCTACAGCTCAGGCATTCCCCTCCCCACCGCCGGCATATCCGCCCCCACCGTCTACTATTGACGCTGCGCAAGGGAATCCACCCCGGGGAGAGCTAGAGTTTTCCCACCAAGCCACTCATTGAGGGATACATCATGTACGAGCGCATTCTGGTAGCAGTGGACGGCAGCCCGGTTTCGGACCGCGCACTGGGCGAGGCGGTCAAGCTGGCCCAGCTGACCGGCGGCGAGCTGCGCGTCATCACCATCGTCGACAGCCCGCTGCGCCATCTGCCCGACTATGCCGTCTACTACAACCCCGAGCCGCTGCGCGAAGCCGCGCTGAAGGCCGCCGACGACGTGCTGGCCAAGGCCCGCGAGCTGGTGGGCGACAAGGTCAAGGTGAAGTTCGACCGGGTCTGCCAGGAGCGCGCCAGCGAGGAAGTCGCCGAGCGCATCGAGCTCGAGGCCGAGGACGCCAAGTCCGATCTGATCGTCATGGGTACCCACGGCCGCCGCGGCGTACGCCGGCTGATGCTGGGCAGCGTGGCCGAGGGCCTGCTGCGCGTCAGCAACCGCCCGGTGCTGCTGGTCCGCGACAAATAAGTCCAACCCCAATGAAAAAGGCCGTGCGGGGCGCCTCGCACGGCCTTTTTTCGGTTCTTCGCGGAGTCTGGGGAAAGAGCGGATTGACAGTCAGGGAAGCGGGTAGATTGGCAGTCGCCAAACGAACCA